>JAJECZ010000135.1 GCA_022821735.1 Alphaproteobacteria bacterium
CGCGACGAAGCCGCCGAACACGAAGAAGTAATAGGTGGCGAACCGCCAGACCTGCATGTTCCGCAAGGGCGCAAGCTGTTCCACGGTCGATACCGGCCTGCGTCCTTCGCGCTTGCGCGCCACCTCCGACGGGTCCGGCCTAGCCAGCAGGTAGAAGCTTATCGCGGTAAGCGCCAGGATGACGGCATAGATCTGCGCGGTCTGCTCCCAGCCGAATGCAAGGACGAGGAACGGCGCGCCGAAGTTGGTGACCGCCGCACCGACATTGCCGACCCCGAAAATGCCGAGCGCCGTGCCCTGGCGCTCCTTGTCGAACCATTGCGAGGTGTAGGCGATGCCGACGATGAAGGAGCCCCCGGCCAGCCCGACGCCGAGCGCGGCGATCAGGAACACCTCGTAGGTCCGCACTTCGGACAGGAGCCAGCAGGCCACGGCGGTCGCCAGCATCTGGACGGTGAACACCAGGCGGCCGCCATACTGTTCGGTCCAGACGCCGAGGAAGATGCGGCTGATCGAGCCGGTCAGCACCGGGGTCGCCACCAGGATGCCGAACTCGGTTTCCGAGAGTCCGAGGTCCTCCTGGATCTTCACGCCGATGATCGAGAAGATCGTCCAGACGGCGAAACATACGGTGAAAGCGAAGGTGCTGAGACCGAGAGCCCGATAGCGGTTGCCGTCGGTGACTTCCGTCAAGTCGTGCATGGAACGAGGCCTCCCGAATCAACGGTGGCGTATTCGCGCCTGTCCGGAAGAATAACCGGCAAGGCCGCCGCAAAAAATGACCTAGGTCAAGACTTTCGCGTATCGGCCGATGTCATTTCGTCCCAACGGCCGTCGGTGCAATCCCCTGTCGAAGGAGCCGGCCGCCCGGAACGGGGGGAGCGGGGGCCTTCCACCGCCTCCGCCGGCGGCGGGCGGCGAGGCGGCGGCGGCGCTCCATGCGGTGGCGCCGGAGGAATCTGCTCAGGGTCCGGGCGGTGAACCGCACGCCCTCGGCGGCCAGCGCCTCGCTCAGCGCCCGGCTGGACAGTTCCGGGCGCGCCTCGAGGAGGTGGACGATCCGGTCGCGCTCCGCCTCCACCAGCGAGGGGCGCCCGCCCCGCGCGTCCGGGCGCACATGCCCGCGCTCGCGAAAGCGCTGTACCCAACGGCTGACGCTCGCCGCGGCCAGCCCGAACCGGGCCGCCGCCGCCCGGGCGCTCATGCCCTCCTGCAGCACCGCCGCCACCGCACGGCCCCGCAGTTCCGCGCCGACTGTCATTCCCCGCTCCTTTCCGTTTCGCCCGCCGCGTATCAACTCCACCGACCGAACGGCGCATCGCCGCCGACTCGGCGCGCGCACTTCGCCGGTTTGCCGCCCGGCGCCCGGCCGCCGGCAGTTCCCCTTGAAAATCGCGCCGGAACGGACGCCGCCATGCGCCCGGCCCGATAGCCCGTCAGGTCATTTCCTCGCTCTCTTTGCCTTTTTGATGGAACACATATAGAATATATGGGTATAAAGTCAACTCGAAAATGCCATCCCCGCTTGCGGGAGGGAGGGAAACCGAACGCCCTCGACATGAGTCCTGCGTTGCGCATCCCGGTATCGGAGCGCGTTTCCGCGACTCGGAGCCGCGTTGAATCCGGCGGCGGAAGCGATAGGTTCCCCGCATCCGCCAGACAGTGCGAGACGCAATGAAACCCTCTGTCCGCCCTGCCAATCCGAACTTCTCCTCCGGGCCGTGCACCAAGCGGCCGGGATGGTCTCCCGCCGTGTTGTCCGGAGCCCTGGTGGGGCGCTCCCACCGCTCCGCGCCCGGCAAGGAAAAGCTGGCGGAGGTCATCGACAGGAGCCGCCGGCTGCTCGGCATGCCGGAGGACTGGCGGCTTGCGGTCGTGCCCGCTTCCGATACCGGCGCCGTGGAAATCGCGCTGTGGTCCCTGCTCGGCGCGCGCGGCGTCGATGTGCTGGCGTGGGAGAGCTTCGGCGCGGGCTGGGCGCTGGATGTCCGCCGCCATCTCGGCATCGAGGATGTACGCCTGCTGGAGGCCGGATACGGCGCCCTGCCGGACCTGTCGGAAGCGGACCCGGACCGCGACCTCGTCTTCGTGTGGAACGGCACCACCTCGGGCGTCTGCGTGCCGGACGGCGAGTGGATCGCGGAAGACCGGCGCGGCCTGGCGATCTGCGACGCTACCTCGGCCGTGTTCGGTATCGACATGCCCTGGTCCAGGCTCGATGTCGTGACCTGGTCCTGGCAGAAGGCCATTGGGGGAGAGGGAGCGCACGGCATGCTGGCGCTGAGCCCGCGCGCGGTCGAACGCCTGCTGGCCTGGACACCGCCGCGCCCGTTGCCCAAGGTTTTCCGCCTGGTGCGCGACGGCGCGCTGATCGAGGGCGTCTTTCGCGGCGAGACGCTGAACACGCCGTCCATGCTGTGCGTCGAGGACGCGCTTGACGCGCTGGCCTGGGTGGAGAGCGTCGGCGGCCTCGCCGGAACCGTCGCGCGGACGCAGGCCAATGCTTCGGTGATCGGGAAATGGGTGGCAGGGTGCGGCTGGATCGACTTCCTCGCGCGCGACCCGGCCTCGCGTTCGCCGACCTCCGTTTGCCTTGCTTTCGCCGACCCGAGGATTTGCAACCTGCCTGCGGCGGCGCGCCGGGAGTTCCTGCAGGCGTTCGCGGCCCGCCTCGACGCCGAGGACGCCGCGCGCGACATCGCCAACCACCGCGACGCCCCGCCGAGCCTGCGCATCTGGGCCGGACCGACGGTCGAACGCGCCGACCTGGAGGCGCTCATGCCCTGGCTCGACTGGGCCTTCGAGGCCGAGGTCGCAAAGCTCTGAGCGCGCCGATGAAGAAGGTGCTGATCGCGGACCGGCTGAGCGCGCGCGCCGGCGAGATCCTGAGCGCGGCCGGCCTGGAGGTGGAAGTGGCGCCCGGCCTTTCCCCCGAAGCGCTGTCGGGGCGGCTGGCGGGCGTCCACGGCCTCGCGGTTCGCTCGGCGACGCAGGTTACGGCGGACCTGCTCGATTGCGCGCCCGACCTGGAGGTGGTCGGCCGCGCCGGCATCGGCGTGGACAATATCGACATTGCGGCGGCGACAGAGCGCGGCGTGGTCGTGATGAACACGCCTTACGGCAATACCGTCACCACGGCCGAGCATGCGATCGCGCTCCTGTTCGCGCTCGCGCGCCAGATACCGGCGGCGGACCGCTCGACCCAGGCCGGCAAGTGGGAGAAGTCCCGCTTCATGGGCAGCGAGATCGCGGGCAAGACGCTCGGCGTCGTCGGCTGCGGCAATGTCGGCGCCGTGGTCTGCGCCCGGGCCCGCGGGCTGGCGATGCGGGTGCTGGTCTTCGATCCCTTCGTGTCGGAGAGCCGGGCGCGCGACCTGGGCGCCGCCAAGGTGGAATTCGGGACCCTGCTTGCCGAATCCGATTTCATTACCCTGCATACGCCGCTGACGGACCGGACTCGCGGCATGATCGACGCGGACGCGATTGCCCGGATGAAGCCCGGCGTGCGCATCGTCAATTGCGCCCGCGGCGGCCTTGTCGTCGAGGCGGACCTCTGCGCGGCGCTCGACAGCGGCCATGTCGCGGGCGCGGCATTCGATGTCTTCGAAGTCGAGCCGGCCGAGGAAAGCGACCTGTTCGGCCGCGAGAATGTGGTGGCGACCCCCCATGTCGGGGCGTCCACGGCGGAAGCGCAGGAAAATGTGGCGGTCGAGGTGGCGGAGCAGATGGCCGCCTTCCTCAATACGGGCGCGGTCGTGAACGCCCTCAACGCGCCGTCCGTGACCGCCGAGGAGGCGCCGAGGCTCAAGCCCTATATGGGCCTGGCGGACGCGCTCGGACGCTTCGTCGGACAGATTTGCGACGAAGCGATCACCGGCATCGACATCGCCTGGCGCGGCGACATCGCGCGGCTGAATACGCGCCCGCTTTCCGGCCTCGTGCTGCAGGGCGTGCTGTCGAGCCAGCTCGACTCGGTCAATATGGTGAACGCGCCGTTCATCGCCCGCGAGCGGGGCATCGAGCTTCGCGAAAGCTCGACCGGGGAGGCGGACGGCTACCGGGCCCTGATCGAAGTCCGGGCGGCGATGGGCGAACGCAGCCGCACCGTTTCCGGTACCCTGTTCGGAGACCGGGTGCGGCTCGTGCGGGTGCAGGACATCCATTTCGAGGCGGCGTTCGGGCCGATCATGCTCTTCCTGCGGAACCACGACCGGCCGGGCGTCATCGGCAAGATCGGCACCATCCTGGGCGAGGAAGGCGTCAATATCGCCAATTTCCACCTCGGCCGGCCGGTGGCCGGCGGGCATGCGCTCGCGCTCATCGAAATCGACGAAGACTGCCCGGAACGGGTTCTGGACCGTATCGCCGCCCTTCCGGACACCATCGCCCGCCCGCTGGTCCTGCGGTTTTGAACGGGGAAGTCCGGCATGCAACATTCCGGCCGAACCGTGTAGCCTTGGGGCCGCCGCGAGCAGTACGCACCATGACCGACAAAGCCTTGCTTCCGGCGGGACTGCGCGATGTCCTGCCCCCTGACGCCGCGTTCGAGGCGGCTGCCGAAGCGCGGCTGCTGGAGTTGTTCGCGCTGAACGGCTATGAGCGGGTGGACCCGCCGCTTGCCGAATTCGAGACCAGTTTCCTCGCGGACGAGGGCGCCGCGATCGCGGCCGACACCTTCCGCATCATGGACCCGGTTTCGCAGCACATGCTGGCGCTGCGCTCCGACATGACCCTCCAGGTGGCCCGGATCGCACGCACCCGGCTCGCCGGCGAGCCCCGCCCGCTGCGGCTTGCCTATGCGGGACAGGTGTTGCGGGTCGGTGTCTCCCAGCTTCACGCCGAACGCCAGGTGGCCCAGGCCGGGGTGGAGCTGATCGGCGCGGAAAGCGTGTCGGCCGACGCCGAGGTCGCGCGGCTCGCCTTCGAGGCGCTGGAGGCGCTGGGCGTGCCGGGGGTGAGCATCGACCTCGGCGCGCCGGCGCTGGTGCGGGCGCTCCTCTGCGATGCGGGGCTCGAGGACGATACGGCGCTCGGCGACGCGCTGGGCCGCAAGGACGCCGCGGCGGTCGCCGCGCTGGCCGGCCCGCCTTTCCCGGCCCTGATGGCCGCAACCGGTCCCTGCGAGACGGCGGCGCCGGCGCTGGCGTCACTCGACCTGCCGGCGGACGCGGGCGCATTGCGGGACCACCTGCTTGAAGTCGCGGCAGCGGTGGCGGCGGCGGCTCCGGGCCTCCGGATCACCATCGATCCGGTGGAGCACCGGGGGTTTCAATATTATTCGGGCGCGGCCTTCAGCCTGTTCGCGAGCGGCGGCCGCGGCGAAGTCGGACGCGGCGGCCGCTACCGCGCGGAGGGCGAGGCGGGCACGGGGGTCACGCTCTATCTCGACGCCATCCATCGCATGCTGACGCCGCCTGCGCCGCGTTCCCGCCTCTTCCTGCCTCACGGCACGGATGGTGCGGAACGCCGGCGCTGGCAGGCCGACGGCTGGATTACCGTGCAGGCGCTCGCGCCGGCAGACGATGAGGAAGCCGAGGCCCGCCGCCTCGGCTGCGGCTACCTGCTGGGCGCCGGCGGCCTCGAACCCCTGGACGGAGGCCCGCAATGACCAATGTGGCCGTCATCGGCGCGCAGTGGGGCGACGAAGGCACGGGGAAGGTCGTGGACTGGCTCGCCGAGCGGGCCGATGTCGTGGTGCGCTTCCAGGGCGGACACAATGCCGGCCACACCCTGCAGGTCGCCGACGAGACCTACAAGCTGTCCCTGCTGCCGTCCGGCGTGGTGCGGGGCACGCTTTCGATCATCGGCAACGGCGTGGTTGTGGACCCGTGGGCGCTGATGGAGGAGATCGAGCGCCTGCGCGGGCAGGGCGTTCCGGTTTCGCCCGAAATGCTGCGCCTGGCGGAAAACGCGATCCTGATCCTCCCCTTCTACGGTCGGGTGGACCAGCTCCGGGAGCAGCGGCGGGGGAAAGGCGCCATAGGCACGACCGGGCGGGGCATCGGCGTCGCCTACGAAGACAAGGCCGGGCGGCGCGCCATCCGCGTGGCCGACCTGTATGACGATGCGACGCTCCGGGAAAAGGTCGGCCATCTTCTGGAGCATCACAATGCCCTGCTACGGGGCTGGGGCGCGGAAGAAATCGCGCCGGAAGAGCTCATTGCCGGTCTGGAGCAGGTTCGCAGACCGCTTGCTCCCTATGTCGATTGCGTATGGGAGCGCCTGGATGCGCTGCGGCGGTCCGGCAGCCGGATCCTGTTCGAGGGGGCGCAGGGCATCCTCCTCGACGTGGACCACGGCACTTATCCGTTCGTTACGTCCTCGAACACGGTCGCCGCTGCCGCCGCGGTTGGCAGCGGCATGGGGCCGGGCGCCGTCGGCTATGTGCTCGGTATTGCCAAGGCCTATACGACGCGCGTCGGCGGAGGCCCGTTCCCGACTGAACTGCAGAACGAGGTGGGCGCACGCCTGGCCGAGCGGGGCAGGGAGTTCGGCACCGTCACCGGCCGGCCGCGGCGGTGCGGCTGGTTCGACGCCGCTGCTGTGCGCCAGGCGGTGCGCCTGTCGGGCATGGACGGCATCGCGCTCACCAAGCTCGATGTGCTGGACGGGCTCGAGAGCCTTGAGGTCTGCACCGGATACCGCATCGGCGACCACCTGCTCACCCGCCTGCCCGCCAGCCAGGCCGAGCAGGCGGCGGTCGAACCGGTCTACGAGCGGCTGGAAGGCTGGTCGGAAAGCACGGCAGGCGCGACGGGCTGGGCCCAGCTGCCGGCCACAGCGGTCAAATATGTCCGGCGCGTGGAAGAACTGATCGGCTGTCCGGTCGCGCTGCTGTCCACGGGGCCGGACCGCGAAGCCACGGTCGCGATGTACGATCCGTTCGCGGATTAGGCGGCTGCCTCGCGGGATTCGCGCTTGGCTTTGGCTTTCTCGATGCGGCGCTTGATACGCCGCGCTTCGACGGTCAGCTTCGAGTCGGGCCGGCCGAGCAGGAAGGCGTCGAGGCCCCCGTTCTTCTCAACGGTCCGCAATCCGTGGCCCGAGACGCGCAGCCTGACCGATTCGCCGAGGGTTTCGCTCAGCAGGGTCCTGGACTGCACGTTCGGCAGGAAGCGCCGGCGCGTCTTGTTATTGGCGTGACTGACATTGTTGCCGGTCATCACGCCCTTGCCGGTGATCGCGCAGCGCCGCGACATCGCATTTCACTCCCTGCCTGAACCCGTCTCGCTCGGAACGCGGCTGTATAGGGACGGCGCCGAAACGGGTCAAGCGCCCGCGCGTCAGCCGCCCAGTTCCCGGGAGCGGTTGGCGGCGGCCGCAACCGCGCGGCGCATCAGGGCCGCCAGGCCGTCATCCGCCATGAGCACGTCCAGGGCGGCAGCCGTCGTTCCGCCGGGACTCGTGACATTGCGCCTCAGCGTGTCCGCATCCTCCGGCGACCGGTTCAGCAATTCCCCGGCCCCGGAAACGGTTGCGCGGGCCAGGCGCATCGACATGTCGGCCGGCAGCCCTTCGCGCTGACCGGCCGCAGCAAGCGCCTCGACAAGATGGAACACATAGGCGGGGCCGCTGCCGGAGACGGCCGTCACCGCGTCCATGGCCGTCTCGTCCCCGAGCCAGACCACCTCGCCGACCGCCTCGCAGATCGTCTGGCAAAGCGCCATCTGTGCGGGATCGACGCGCCGGTTGGCCGTGAGCGCGGCAATGCCGCGGCCGACCGCCGCCGGCGTATTCGGCATGGCGCGGACCACGGCCGCGTCCCGGCCCAGGATTTCCTGGAAGAACGCGACCGGGGTCCCTGCAGCTATGGAGAGGAACACCGGCGCCGCGTGCCCCGTATATCTGCGGTAGGCCGGGACGACATCGGCCATGACCTGGGGCTTGACCGCAAAGATTACCGCGTCCGGGCATACCCGGTCGGTGACATTTTCGAGCGCGTTCGTGATATGGACACCGGGCTTGCCTTGGAACTCGCGCGTCGCCCCGTCGTCCGGTTCGACGACCACGATCTGGTCGGCGAAACGCTGTTCCAGCCAGCCCGTCAACAACGCGCCGCCCATCTTGCCGCAGCCGACAAGGATCAGGTTGGGAGTACTCATGCCTCGCCCATCGGATGGATCATGGCGGCGGCCACTGCCTTGGCCGGCGGCTTGCCGCCCCACAGCGCATGTTGGAACGCGGGATAGAATTGGTCCAGCCCGTTGGCGGCGCCCAGCAGCACGTCCTCGAACAGCTCCCTGGAGGCCGAAACACCGCGCAGGGGGACCGCATGGCGAAAACAGAGCGCTCCGGCGTCCCGGTCGAAGCAGAAATGGCCCATCGCCAGGATATCGTTGGCGTAGGCCAGCATCTCCAGCAGCGCGCTTTTCCCTTCGAGGGGCACCGGCAGCCGGCACGCCGCGGCGACCTGCACGACCGCGGGGCGGGCGTGCCAGGCGGCGCACAACGACGTCTCGCCCCAGTTACCCTGAAGCTCGGCGGTGATCGTCCGGGAGTCGTCGCGGCTGTAGGCCCAGTCCTGCGCCCGGGCGATGTCTTCGACCAGGTCGATCGGGTTCGCAGCCCCGTGATGAGTCCGTCCTACAAACATGGGCTCTTCAATACATCACAACATGTCGTATTGCCATCGGCTAGATACCGCAATTTGTGGAAAAATTCGGTGTCTTCGATTTCCCGGGGAGCAGATTTGGCCGGAGGTTCCGCGGCGTTGTCATGCCCGCGAGACGGGCTATATTCGCCAAATACGGGGAAGCAGGCGTGTGCCGATGAGCGAATATGCCGTCCAAAGGGCGAATATGGTGGAATGCCAGTTGCGCGCCGGCCGGGTCTCGGATCCGGCCTTGCTTGATGCGATGGGCGGCATCGCGCGCGAGGACTTCGCCCCGATGGCGCTGAAGCCGGTCGCCTATGTCGATGAAGACCTGCCGTTCGAGGGCCGCGTTATGGTCGAGCCGATGGTTTTCGCGCGCCTGTTGCAGTTCGCCGGGCCCGGCCCGGAAGATTACGTCCTCGATATCGGTGCGGGGCTCGGCTATTCGAGCGCCGTTCTGGGCCGCATCGCGAGCGCGGTCGTGGCGCTGGAGAGCGACGGAGGCCTGGCGGAGCGCGCGCGCAAGGCGCTGGCGGCGGCCGGCAGCGACAATGTCCTCGTGGTCGAAGGGCCGCTGGAAGCCGGCTACCCGCAGGAGG
Source organism: Alphaproteobacteria bacterium (assembly GCA_022821735.1). GTDB lineage: Bacteria > Pseudomonadota > Alphaproteobacteria > Bin95 > Bin95 > Bin95. The sequence goes on from JAJECZ010000135.1 coordinate 9,193, forward strand.
CGCCGTTCAATCTCATCGTCATCCAGGGCGCCGTGGCATCCGTTCCGCCTGCGCTGCCGGACCAGCTGGCCGAAGGCGGGCGGCTGGCGGCCGTCGTGCGGTCGGGCGGCGGTCTGGGGCGGGCTACGATCTTTTCGAAGCGGGGCGGGGTCGTCTCCTCCCGCGCCGTCTTCGATGCCGGCACCCCCTATGTTGCAGGCTTCGAGCCCAGGCAGGAGTTCGTGTTTTGAACGCTCGACGGTTCCGATATGCGTCTCTTCCGGCCGCGATGGCGGCGTTTGCGCTTGCCCTGCCTGCGGTCGCCGCCGGCGACACGCTGCAGGAGGCGATGGCGAAGGCCTATGTGGCGAATCCGCAACTGGAAGCCGCACGCGCGCGCCTGCGCGCCGCCGACGAAGGCGTGCCCCAGGCGCTTTCCGGCTGGCGGCCTACCGTAACGGCGAGAGGTAGCGCCGGTTTCGGGCATTACGACGCCAAGGCGGCCCCGAGGCCCGACCGATCCGAAACCCGCCGTCCCGCAACGCTGGAGGTCGAGGCGAGACAGCCGCTTTACGACGGCCAGCGGACGGCCGCCCGGCTGCGCGGCGCGAAACACCGCGTCTCCGCCCAGCGCGCGCGGCTCCTGGCCGTCGAGCAGACCGTATTCCTCAATACGGGCATCGCATTCATGGACGTGGTGCGCGACCAGGCGGTGGTCGAGTTGACTGCCAATAATGTCAATGTGCTGCGCCGGCGCCTCCAAGCGGCGCGGGACCAGTTCGAGGTGGGCGAGGTGACGCGCACCGATGTCGCGCAGGCCGAGGCGCGCCTGGCGCGGGCCATCGCCGAGCATGTGTCCGCGGAAGGCGGGCTTGAGGCGTCGCGCGCTAGCTATCAGCGCGTGGTCGGCGAGGCTCCGGGCCGGCTGGAGCCGCCTCCGCCGCTAGCTGCCATGCCGAGGAGCAAGGAGGCGGCGATCGAAGCCGCTTCGCGGGACAATCCGGATGTGGCGGCGGCCTCTTTCGACGAACGCGCGGCACTGGAGGACGCAGAGGCGATCCGGAGCGAATTGCTCCCGACGGTCAATCTGGTCGGCAGCGTCACGCATCGCAGGGATGCCGGCGGACGAGACAACAGGAACAGCGACGCCGCGGTTTCGGCTGTCGTTTCGGTGCCGCTCTATGAGGCCGGCCATGTTACATCGCGGAAGCGCGCGGCCATCGAAACCGCTTCGCGTTTGCGCGCCGTGACGGAGGACCGCCGTCGCGTCGCAATCGAACAGGCAGTCCGGGCATGGGAGAGCCTGGCGTCCGCGCACGCCCGGCTGGAGTCGCTGATCACGGAGGTACGAGCGTCCGAGATTGCGCTGGACGGCCTGCAACAGGAAGCCGAGGTCGGCACCCGGACCCTGCTCGACGTCCTGGACGCGGAGCAGGACCTGCTCGATGCCCGCGTCAATGTCGTGCGCACGAAACAGGCGGAAGCCGTCGCCAGCTATCAGCTGGCTGCGGCCGCGGGGCGCCTGACGGTGGAAGTCCAGCAGGTGCCGGTGGCGCCATACGATTTCCAGGCGAACTACGACCGCGTTCGGACCCTTCGGTGGGACCTGGGCGCGATATTCGGCGGAGGTCGGAAAGATGAGTGAGCCTGCAGGCGGCGCCGGACGCGGCGAGGACGAGCGGACCATGGAGGAGATCATGGCAACCATTGGCAAGGCCGTCTCGGACGAAAGCGGAGTCGATACACCTGCGGAGCCGGAGGCGGACGCCGAGGACGACATTCTCGAACTCGTGGACGAAGTGCCGCCGGAAGACGATGCCGGCGCGGAAGCCGGGGAGGAATTGATCTCGACGTCTGTTGCGGCCGCGTCGGCGGAGGCTTTTGCGGGCCTGGCCAAGGCGGTGGAGCAGGGCGAGACCGATGCGCGGCGGCTGCCGGTGCGCGAAGGCGGCGAGACCATAGAGGATATGGTCCGCGCCATGCTGAAGCCGATGCTCAACGAATGGCTCGACGCGCATCTGCCTGACATCGTGGAGCGTCTCGTCGAAGAGGAGATTCAGCGCCTGTCGCGGTCCGGCAGGCGCTGAGAGCGCTTTTCCCCGTCCGACAAAGCGGATTCCCCATGCTGGAGAAGACCTACCGTTCCGACGCGGTCGAAGCGCCGCGCTATGACGCCTGGGAACGCGGCGGCGCCTTTGCCGCAGGCGTGAGGACGGGCGCCGAGCCCTACACGATCATGATGCCGCCGCCGAATGTGACCGGCAGTCTGCATATGGGCCACGGGCTCACCTTCACGCTCCAGGACATCCTGATCCGTTACTACCGCATGAGGGGCCGGGATGCGCTCTGGCAGCCGGGCACGGACCATGCCGGGATCGCAACCCAGATGGTGGTGGAGCGCCAGCTCGACGAGGAAGGGCTCAAGCGGACCGATCTCGGACGGGAGAAATTCGTCGACCGGGTTTGGGAGTGGAAAGCGGAGTCGGGCGGGCAGATTACCCGCCAGCTGCGCTCGCTCGGGGCGTCGGCCGACTGGGCGCGCGAGCGTTTCACGATGGATGAGGGCCTGTCGAAGGCGGTCACCAGGGTCTTCGTGCAGCTTTATCGCGAAGGCCTGATCTACAAGGACCAGCGGCTGGTGAACTGGGACCCGGCGCTGGAGACCGCGATTTCCGATCTGGAGGTGCAGCCGACGGAGGTGGACGGGCACCTCTGGTATATCCGCTATCCGGTCGAAGGCAGGGACGGCGAGAGCCTCACTGTCGCCACGACGCGGCCGGAGACCATGCTGGGCGACACGGGCGTGGCCGTCCATCCGGATGACCCGCGCTACAAGCATTTGGTCGGCGGCCATTGCGTCCTGCCGCTGGTGGGGCGCCGGATTCCCATCGTCGCCGACGCCCATGCCGATCCCGAACAGGGCTCGGGCGCGGTCAAGATCACGCCGGCGCACGACTTCAACGACTTCGAGGTCGGGCGGCGGCATGAGTTGGAGACCGTCAACATCTTCGACCGGACCGCGCACCTGAACGACTCGGTGCCGGAGGCTTATCGCGGCCTGGAGCGCTTCGCCGCACGAGAGCGCGTGGTCGCCGACCTGGAGGCGGCGGGGGTTCTGGAGCGTGTCGAGCGCCATCGTCACACGGTCCCCTACGGCGACCGGGGCGGCGTCCCCATCGAGCCCTACCTGACGGAACAGTGGTATGCCGACGCCGCGACGCTTGCGAAGCCGGCGATCGAGGCGGTCGAAACCGGGCGCACCCGCTTCGTGCCGGAGAGCTGGGCGAAGACCTATTTCGAGTGGATGCGCAACATCCAGCCCTGGTGCATCTCGCGCCAGCTCTGGTGGGGGCACCGGATTCCGGCCTGGTACGGCCCTGAGGGCTCGGTGTTCGTCGCCGAGACCGAGGCCGAAGCGAGGGCCGAGGCCGAGGCGCGTTTCGGGCCGGGCGTGGAACTGCAGCGCGACCCGGATGTGCTCGATACCTGGTTCTCGTCCGCGCTCTGGCCCTTCTCGACCTTGGGCTGGCCCGAACCCGTGCCGGAGCTCGACCGCTACTATCCCGGCGACGTGCTGGTGACGGGCTTCGACATCATCTTCTTCTGGGTCGCCCGGATGATGATGATGGGCCTGCACTTCATGGGCGAGGTGCCGTTCCGGACGGTCTATATCCATGCGCTCGTGCGCGACCAGCAGGGCGCCAAGATGTCCAAGTCGAAGGGCAACATCATCGACCCGCTGGACATGTGCGCGAGCTACGGGGCCGATGCGCTGCGGTTCACGCTGGCCGCGCTCGCCGCGCCGGGCCGCGACATCAAGCTCTCGGAAAGCCGGGTGGCGGGCTACCGCAACTTCACCACCAAGCTCTGGAACGCCGCGCGCTTCTGCGAGATGAACGGCTGCGCGCCCCGGCCCGGATTCGATCCCGGCGCCGTCGAGCAGACGCTGAACCGCTGGATCGTGGCGCGCACCGTCGAGACGCGCCGGCAGGTGGAGGCGGCGATGGACGCCTACCGCTTCAACGAGGTGGCGGACGTGCTCTACCGGTTCGTCTGGGGCGAGTTCTGCGACTGGTTCATCGAGTTCGCCAAGCCGGTGTTCGCCGAGGGC
>JAJECZ010000540.1 GCA_022821735.1 Alphaproteobacteria bacterium
TCCTTGCGCAGAAATGCCCCGTTCCGCCAGATGCGCCGCCAGCCTGCGTTTCAGCGCAAGCGTGAGCTCGACGCCGCCCGCGCCCGCGCCCACGGTGACGAGCCGGAATCGTCCCCCGGCCTCCACCGCCCGGCCCTCGACTTCCTTCCAGCGTTCGAGGAACCGGTCCACCGGCTTGACCGGCAGGGCGTGCTCCGCCCCCTCGATGCCCGCCGGGGACGGCGTCGAGCTCACGCTTGCGCTGAAACGCAGGCTGGCGGCGCATCTGGCGGAACGGGGCATTTCTGCGCAAGGACCGCATTTCACGGTCGTCTCGGACATGCGCGAGGTCCTGCCGGCTTACGGCCGGGCGGCGCGCCTGAGGATCGAGGCGGCGCTGCATCGCTGCGGGATCGAGCCGCGGACGGGCGTTCGGGTGGCGGCGGTCAAGCCCGGCGGCGCCGTGACGGAGACCGGCGAGATGCTGCCGGCGGACGCGGTAATCCTGGCGACGCCGGCAACCCCGGCCGGCTGGGTTGCAGCCTCCGGGCTTGCGGTGGACGAGCGGGGTTTCGTCGAGGTGGGGCGGAACCTGCGCTCCCGCAGCCACCCGCAGGTCTTCGCGGCGGGGGATATCGCCGCGTTCGGGGCGCGCGCCTTGCCGAAATCGGGCGTCTTCGCGGTCCGGCAGGGTCCGGTTCTGGCGGAGAACCTGCGCCGGCTGGCGGCGGGCTCCGACTCCCTGCGCCCCTACAAGCCGCAGAAACGGACGCTCGCGCTGATTTCGACCGAGAGCGGGCAGGCGGTCGCCTCCTGGGGGCCGTTTGCCGCCGCCGGCGGCTGGGCATGGCGATGGAAGGACCGCATCGACAGGCGCTGGATGGACCGCTACCGCGACCTGCCGGCAATGCCGGGGGCCGAAGACATGCGCTGCGGAGGCTGCGGCGCGAAACTGCCGGCGGACCCGCTGGCGCGCGTGCTGGCCCGCCTGGAGGTCGCGCCGCGTGAGGATGTGGCGCTCGGCCTCGGCGACGACGCTGCGATCGTGCGCCCGCCGCCCGGCCGGGTCGCCGTCCGCACGGCGGACCAGTTCCGCGCTTTCATTGACGACCCCTGGCTCTTCGGGCGCATCGCTGCGAACCACGCGCTCGGCGACATCTACGCCATGGGCGCCGAGCCCCAGACCGCGCTCGCCCTGGCGACGCTGCCGCACGCGCCCGACGACAAGCTCGAACGGGACCTCGAAGCGCTGTTGCGCGGCGCGCTGGAGGTGTTGAACGACGCCGGTTGCGCGCTGGTCGGCGGCCACACGGCGGAGGGGGCGGAACTGGCGCTTGGCTTCGCCCTCGACGGCCACGGCCAGGAGGATCGGCTGACGGGCAAGGACGGGCTGGAAGCGGGGGACCTACTGGTGCTCGCCAAGCCGCTCGGGACCGGCGCGATCCTCGCCGCGCATATGGCCGGCCGCTGCCTGGGCGAGTGGCTGGGGGCGGCGCTTGCCGCCATGCAGCAGTCCAACCGCGAGGCGGGCGAGGCGCTCCGCGCGCATGGTGCGGTCGCCGTCACCGATGTCACCGGCTTCGGCCTTGCGGGCCATCTCGGCGAAATGCTCCGGGCCTCGGGCCGCGCGGCCGTTCTGTGGCCCCAGGCCTTACCCATCCTGCCGGGCGCCCGCGACCTCATCGCGCGCGGCATCCGCAGCACACTGCACCCCGCGAATGAGGCGGTGGCGGAGGCCTTCGACCCCGAGGCCTGTCCGGTGCTGTTCGACCCGCAGACGGCCGGCGGACTGCTGGCGGGCGTTCCGGGAGACCGGGCGGCCGATTGCCTCGCCGCGCTCGCCGCCGCCGGCTACGCGCAGGCGGCGGTCGTCGGCGAGGTGCTGCCGGGACCGCCCGGGGACCTCTCCCTGTCGGCGGACGCCGCCGCTCAGCGCCCCGGCTGCGGGACCACGCGCAGATAGGGCTTCTGCTCGTCCCAGCCGTCGGGGAACAGCTCCTTCGCCTGCTCGTTGGTGAGCGCCGGCAGGATGATGACATCGTCGCCCTGCTGCCAGTTCACCGGTGTCGCCACCTTGTGGCTGGCGGTCAACTGGAGCGAATCCAGCGTGCGCAGGATCTCGTCGAAATTGCGCCCGGTGGAAGGCGGGTAGGTGATCGTCGCCTTTACCTTCTTGTCGGGCCCGATGAAGAACACCGAGCGCACCGTCACCGTCTCGGCGGCATTGGGGTGGATCATGTCGTAGAGCGTGGACACGTTCCGGTCATGGTCGGCGATGATCGGGAAGTTGACCGCCTGTCCCTGGGTCTCCTCGATGTCGCTGGCCCATTTCCTGTGGCTGCCCAGCGGATCGACGGAAAGGCCGATAATGCGGCAATTCCGCTTCTCGAAATCGCCCTTGAGGCGCGCTGCGGCGGCGAGTTCGGTCGTGCAGACCGGGGTGAAGTCGGCGGGATGGGAGAAGAGGACGCCCCAGCCGTCGCCGAGATAATCGTGGAAGGAGACTTCGCCGTCGGTGGTTTCCGCCGTGAAGTCCGGAGCATC
>JAJECZ010000458.1 GCA_022821735.1 Alphaproteobacteria bacterium
GGACATGATCCAGTACGGCCAGCGGCGGATGCGCGAGGCCGGCGGCGAAATCGTCAACGTCACGATTCTCGGCGGCTTCGTCTTCTCGGACACGCCCAAGAACGGCATCGCCATCGTGGTGACGGCGCGCGAGGACGAGGCAGCGGCGCGCGCGCTCGCGCGCGAGATCGCCGACTATGGCTGGTCGATGCGCGAGCGCTTCCGGCGCGAGCTCATGTCGGTGGAGGCCGCAGCGGCGCTCGCGCTCGAAACCGCCGCCGACCCCGCCCGTCCGGCGATCATCTTCGCGGATGCCGGCGACAATCCGGGCGGCGGCGGCGAGGGGCGCACCACCTGGCTGCTCAAGGCGCTGGTCGAGGCGGGCGCGCAACACGTCTATTACGGCTCCTTCTTCGACCCTGCGCTGGCGCTGGAGGCGCATGAGCGCGGCGAAGGCGCCGAACTCGAGGCCGTGTTCAACCGGGAAGGCGACACGGAGTTCTCCAAGGGGTTCCGGGCGCCCGCGCGGGTGCTGAAGCTGACGGACGGGCGCTTTGTCGGCCGGCTCGGCATCTACCGGGACCGGCTGGTGAAGCTCGGGCCCTCGGCCGCGCTGCGGATCGGCGGGCCGGAGGGCGTCACCGTTATCGTCATCGGCGCGCGTCACCAGACCGCGGACCCGATGTTCTTCGAGAGCTTCGGCCTCGACATCGCCGAGGCGCGCGTCGTCTGCGTGAAGTCGCGCGGCCATTTCCGCGCGGGCTTCATGCCCTGGTTCCCGCCCTCGCAGGTTTTCGAGGTCGATACCGCCGGCCTCACCTCCCCGGTGCTGGACCGCTTTCGCTGGCAAAGGCTGCCGCGCCCGTCCTATCCGCTGGACGAGGACGCCGAATGGACCCCGCCCGACTGGTAACGGGCCGCCGGCCGCGATTGCGGCAAGCCGTCCGACGCCCTATCGTGCAATTCTGCCGAAAGCGCGGCTCGGGCCGCCCGGCAATCCACTGCAGAAGAAGGAAGCACCCATGCAGTTCCGGAAACTTCTGATCGGCTGTGCGCTCGCCGGCCTGACCGCAGTCCCTGCCTGGGGGCAGGGCGGGATGCTGACCGTCGGCCTCAAGGCGGAGCCGTCGTCCATCGACCCGCACTACCACAATCTCGGCCCGAACAACTCCATGGCGGCGCACTATTTCAGCCGTCTCGTGGAGCAGGACGACAAGCTCCGGCTGCTGCCGGGCCTTGCGGTGTCGTGGAAGCCGATCGACGACACGACCTGGGAGTTCAAGCTGCGCGAGGGTGTGAAGTTCCACGACGGTTCGGACTTCAACGCCGACGACGTGCTGTTCACCTTCGAACGTGCGCCCAACGTGCCGAAGTCGCCGTCCAGCTTCGGTACCTACCTCAAGGGCAAGACCTTCAAGAAGGTCGACGATTTCACCATCCATCTGACCACCGAGCGGCCCTATCCGCTGATGCCGGTCGACATGGCGCAGGTGCCGATCATCTCCGCCGGCGTGGGCGCCGATGTCAGCACGGCCGACTTCAACTCGGGCAAGGCGGCTATCGGGACCGGCCCGTACCGTTTCGTCGAGTGGGTACCCGGCGACCGTCTGGTGATCGAGCGCAACGAGGACTATTTCGACGCCAAGCCGGAATGGGAAAAGATCGTCTTCAAGCCGATCAAGTCGGGCCCGGCCCGCGTCGCCGCGCTGCTCGCGGGCGATGTGGACTTCATCGACAATGTGCCGCCCATCGACATTCCGCGCCTGAAGGGTGACGAGAACGTGCAGCTAAGCCAGGGCGTTTCCAGCCGGGTGATCTACCTGCATATGGACCAGTACCGGGAGAACTCGCCGTTCGTGAAGGCGAACGGAGGCGGCGAGATCAAGAACCCGCTTCTGGACGTGCGCGTGCGCAAGGCGATCTCCAAGGCGCTTGACCGCGACGCGATCGTGGACCGGGTGATGGAAGGCGTGGCCATCAAGGCCGGGCAATTGCTGCCGGAGGGATTCTTCGGCGTCACGCCCAACCTGCAGCCGGAACCCTACGACCCCGAGGGCGCCAAGGCGCTACTCGCCGAGGCCGGCTATCCAGACGGCTTCGAGCTCACCATCCACGGTCCCAACGATCGCTATATCAACGACGCCAAGATCTGCGAGGCGGTGGCCCAGATGCTGACCCGCGTCGGCATCAGGACGGCGGTCGAGACCATGCCCAAGGCGGTCTATTTCCGACGCGCAAGCCGCGGCGGGCCGGACGGCTCGCCGGAGTTCAGCTTCATCCTCGTCGGCTGGGGCTCGGGCACGGGCGAGTCCTCCTCGCCGCTGCGCTCCCTGCTCCACACCTATGACAAGGACCGGGGCTTCGGCGCGTCCAACCGGGGCCGTCACTCCGACACCGAGGTGGACAAGCTGATCGAGGACGCGCTCGCCACGGTGGATGACGATGCGCGCCTCAAGCTGCTGCAGGGGGCCACGGAGCTCGCCATCGGGCGCAACCAAGGCATCATCCCGACGCATTACCAGGTCAACACCTGGGCCGGGAAGAAGGGCCTGTCCTACACCGCGCGGGCGGATGAGCGCACCATCGCCATGGGCGTGACCTCCGACAAGTAGCGGGAACCGTGCGGACGGCGGCGCTGCCGCCGTCCGCGCTCCCTGCGGAAGCGCCGAGGCTCCATGACCGTCTTCGTCATCCGGCGGCTGATGCAGAGTTCGGTCGTCGTTGCGGTGATGTCGCTGCTCGTCTTCGTCGGCGTCAACATCGTCGGCGACCCGGTCGACATGCTCATTAACCCGGAAGCCGACCAGGCCGAGATCGAGCGGGTGATGCGCGACCTCGGCCTCGACCGGCCGGTGCACGAGCAATATGGCTATTTCGTCGTCAACGCGCTCCAGGGCGACCTCGGCAAGTCCTTCATCTTCGGCGAACCGGCGCTGCAGCTGATCGTGCAGCGCATGCCGGCGACCTTCGAGCTTGCGATCGCGGCGCTCTTGATCGCCATCGTACTCGGCATCCCGCTCGGCGTCATTGCGGGGCTCCGGCCAGAGGCCAAGTCATCCAAGGCGATTATGGCTGGCTCCATCCTCGGCTTCAGCCTGCCAAGCTTCTGGGTCGGCATCATGATGATCATGCTGTTCGCCGTGATGCTGGGCTGGCTGCCCTCGACGGGGCGCGGCGACACGGTGCCGTTCCTCGGCATGCAGGTCAGCTTCCTCACCTGGGACGGCCTGCAGCACCTGCTGCTGCCGGCGATCAACCTGTCGCTGTTCAAGCTCTCGCTCGTCATAAGGCTCGCGCGCGCCGGCACGCGCGAGGTCATCCACCAGGACTACATCAAGTTCGCGCGCGCCAAAGGCCTCAGCGAGGGCCGGGTGGTGCTGGTCCACCTGCTCAAGAACATCATGATTCCGGTGGTGACGGTGCTCGGCCTCGAATTCGGCGGTCTGGTGGCCTTTTCGGTGGTGACCGAGACAGTGTTCGCCTGGCCCGGCATGGGCAAGCTCATCATCGACTCGCTCCACGAGCTCGACCGGCCCGTGGTGGTGGCATACCTCATGATCGTGGTGCTGATGTTCGTCATCATCAACCTGCTGGTCGATATCGTTTATTCCGTCCTCGACCCGCGGGTCCGTCTCCAGGACGCCCGCGCGTGAC
>JAJECZ010000545.1 GCA_022821735.1 Alphaproteobacteria bacterium
AAGAGGGCGGAGTCGACCCGCACTCCCGGCCCGCCGGGAGGATGGTACTCGCGGACCCGCCCGGGCGACGGCACGAATGTGCGGGCGTCCTCCGCGTTGACCCGGCATTCGATGGCATGGCCGTCGAAGCGCACATCGTCCTGGCCGAACTGCAGCCCGCCGCCGGCCGCAATCGCCAATTGCTCGCGGACCAGATCGACGCCGGTCACCATTTCGGTCACCGGGTGCTCGACCTGGAGGCGGGTGTTCATTTCGATAAAGTGGAAGTCCCGCCCGTCGAACAGGAACTCAAGCGTGCCCACGCCGAGATAACCGAGCCGCCGGACGGCCCTCGCAGCCCGCGCGCCGATCTCCGCCCGCGCGGCATGGTCCAGGGCGGGAGAGGGCGATTCCTCGATCACCTTCTGGTGGCGGCGCTGGATGGAGCAGTCGCGCTCTCCCAGGTGGACCGCGTTGCCATGGGAATCCGCAAGAATCTGGATCTCGATATGGCGCGGATTTTCGATGAACTTCTCGATGAACACCCGGGAATCGCCGAAAGCGCCAGCGGCCTCGCGCCGCGCCAGTGCGAGCGCAGGGGCCAGGATTGCCGGCGTGCGGGCAATCTGCATCCCGCGCCCGCCGCCGCCCGCCGCCGCCTTCACAAGCACCGGGTAGCCGATCTCGTCGGCGGTGCGCGCCGCTTCCGCCTCGTCCTCCACCGCAGCATCGCTGCCGGGCACCGGAGAGACGCCGACCTCCGTCATGGCCGCCTTGGCCGCGATCTTGTCGCCCATCGTCGCGATATGCTCCGGGTTCGGCCCGATAAAGGTGAAGCCGTGGTCCGTGACGACCTGCGCAAAGGTGGCGTTTTCCGCGAGAAAGCCGAGGCCCGGGTGAATCGCGTCGGCGCCGGCCACGCTGGCGGCCGATATCAGCGCCGCCATGCTCAGATAGCTGTCGCGGGGCGCCGGCGGGCCGATGCACACACTCTCGTCCGCAAGGCGCACATGCATCGCCTCGGAATCGATGGTGGAATGGACCGCCACCGTCCGAATGCCGAGATCCCGGCAGGCCCGGATGATGCGAAGCGCAATCTCGCCGCGATTGGCGATCAGGACCTTTTCGAACACCGGCTCAGCCGAGGACCATCAGCGTCTCGCCATACTCGACCGGGTCGCCGCTGGAGACGAGAATCTGCCGCACGACGCCGTCGCAAGGCGCAGGAATCTGGTTATAGACCTTCATCGCCTCGATAATCAGCAGGATCTGGCCCGCCTGAACGCGGTCGCCGACCTGCACGAATGCGGACTGCTGAGGGTCCGGCTGAAGATAGACCGTTCCCACGATGGGAGCGGTAACGGGCGTGCCCTCGGCGGCCGCAGGCGCCTGCTGCGGAGGCGATGCCGCAGCGGCCGCCGGCGTTTCCTGCGGCGGCGGCGCGGCTGCTTCGAGGGGAGCGGCGACCTGCACCGCACCGCGGGCGGAGATCCGCAGGCTCCGGTCCCCGTCCCGGTATTCGATTTCTCCGACGCCGGTTTCCTCAAGCAGCGCCGCCAGCCGGCGAACCGCTTCCTCGTCGATCGGAAAGCCGCTCATGGCGTTTCCTCACCGGTGCGCCAGAGGTCGTCCAGCGCCATCAGGGCCATACGGTAGCCGACGGGGCCGAAGCCCGCGATCATGCCGAGCGCCGCGCCGGATATATAGGAGTGGTGGCGAAACGGTTCCCGCCGGTGAATGTTCGAGAGATGGACCTCGACGACCGGGCCCTCGAAGAGGGTGAGCGCATCGAGCAGCGCAACCGACGTGTGGGTGTAGGCGGCGGCATTGATGACGATGGCGTCGAAGTCGCCGCGCGCCTCCTGTATCCAGGTGACGAGCTCGCCTTCGTGGTTGCTTTGCCGGCAGACGGCCTCCATGCCGAACCCGCCCGCGGCGGCCTCGACATCGGCGGTAATCCCGGCAAGGGTCGTGTGCCCGTAAATCTCGGGCTGGCGCTGGCCGAGCATGTTGAGGTTCGGCCCGTTCAGTACCAGCACGCGCTTTGCCATGGTCATTCCCGCACTCGCGGCCGATCAGGCACCGCAACTCCTCAGAAGGACTCCGTCCACGGCCTGAGATCGACCTCCAGCGCCCACGCCGAGCGATGCTGGCGGTGGACGTGCAGATAGGTCTCCGCAATCGAATCGGGGACCAGGAGATGGTCTTCCGGCAGGCCGGGATCGGGCGCATGGTGCGGCCCCAGAATGCCGCCGTCTATGACGAAATGCGCGATATGGATGCCCCTGGGCCCGTAGTCGCGCGCCATGGACTGCGCCAGCGCGCGCAGGCCGAACTTGCCGACCGCGAAGCCCGCCGACATGGCATAGCCCTTCACGGAAGCCGTGGCGCCGGTGAAGAAGATGCTGCCCGAGCCGCGCGGCAGCATGGCCCGCACAGCCTCCCGGCCGACGATGAAGCCGCCGAGGCAGGCCTGCCGCCACGCCTGCTCGAACGCTTCGGTCTCGATGTCCACGACACTGGCGCGAACGCGGCCGGAGGCGTTGAAGACCACGATGTCCGGGTCCGGCACCGCGCCGAACAGCGCCTTGACGCTCGAATCGTCGGTGGCGTCGCAGGCGTGAAGGCTGACGGCGTCGCCCAATTCGGCGGCGACCGGCTCCAGCTTCGCCGGCGTGCGCGCGGCCAGCGCAACCTTCATGCCGGCGCGAGAGAAAATACGCCCAAGCGAGGCGCCAAGGCCGGGCCCCACCCCGACAACGATCGCGGTTTCCGTCCCACTCATATCGGGAATGCTCCTATTCGGCGGCGGCTACGGTGTGTTTGCCCGGATTGCGAAGCGCTTCGAGATGCGCGTCGCGCTGCTTCTCCGCGGCTTCAAGATGGCGCAGCTTCACATGGCCGTAGCCACGGATATGCTCCGGCACGCTCGCCAGCGCGACAGCGGCGGCGCTTGTCTCAGGGGCGAGGCGGCTCAGGATTTCCTCCATATCGGCCTCATATTGCGCGATCAGCGCGCGCTCGCGCCGGCGTTCCTCCGTCCGCCCGAAGGGGTCGAAGGCCGTGCCGCGCAACCCGCGCATCGCCGCCAGCGGCCTGAAGACGTGCAGCATCCACGAGCCGAAGCGCATCTTGCGGGGCTCGCCGGTAACCGGATCCTTCCTGGCGAAGAGCGGGGGCGCCAGGTTGAACTCCAGCCTGTAGCCGTCTTCGAATTGGCGCTCGATCTGCCGGCGCAAGTCCGTGGAAGCGTGGAGCCGTGCGACCTCGTATTCGTCCTTGTAGGCCAGCAGCTTGAAGTAGTAGCGCGCCACGGCGTGGGACAGCGGCCCGCCGCCTTCCACATCCTCCGCTTCGCGTACACGATTCACAAGCGAGGTGTAACGCGCTGCATAAGCGGCATTCTGGTAGTCGGTCAGGAAGGCTTCCCTGCGGGCCACCATGTCGTCCAGGCTTTCCAGGACGGGTCGTTCGCTCCTTGTGTCCGCCGGGTAGGCGACCCGCTCGACGAAAGCGAGGTCGTGCGCGGCCCGCCGGCCCCAGTCGAACGCGGTCTTGTTCATCTCGACGGCGACGCCGTTGAGTTCGATGGCGCGCTCGATGGCTTCGGCGCCGACCGGGACCAAGCCCCTCTGATAGGCAAAGCCGGCCATGAACAGGTTGGAGCCGATGGCGTCACCCAGCAGCGCGGTCGCAAGGCGGGTAGCGTCGATCATTTCCACCGCATCGCCGCCGAGCGCCGCCTCGATCCGGGTGCGCAGCTCGTCCTCCGGGAAGGACATGTCCGGATTGCGCGCGAACTCGTTCGTATAGGTGCGGTAGGTGTTGATAACCGCCCGGCTGGTCCCGCGCCCCAGCCTGGAGAGCGTGTCGATCTGGCTGGACGTGACGAGGTCGCAGCCGATGAGAGCGCGCGCGCCGCCGAGGCCGATGCGCACGCTGTGCAGGTCCTCTGTATTGTCGGCGATCCTGAGATGGCTCCAGACGGCGCCGCCTTTCTGGGCGAGGCCCGTCATGTCCATCACGGTGGCGGCCTTGCCCTCCAGATGCGCCGCCATGGCGAGCAGCGCGCCCACGGTGATGACGCCCGTGCCGCCGATGCCGTCAATCATGAT
>JAJECZ010000473.1 GCA_022821735.1 Alphaproteobacteria bacterium
CGTAGCGCTGCCCGAACACGGCGCGGGCCGCCTCGTGCCGGCTGTGGACGGGGCTCGTCTTCGCCGGCCGCGCCGCCGGGCGTTCCTCGTCGGGAGAGTGGACGGTGAAGACGTTGCGGTAGGCTTCCTCGTTCTTCTCGACCGCGTAGCTCTTGTTGGCGTAGGCGCCGAAACGGCGGGGGTCCACGGCGAGCATGTCTATGGGCGGCTCGCCGTCTTCCATCCATTCCGCGAGGAAGCGCCCGGCGCCGCCCGCCGCCGTCACGCCGAAGCTGAATCCCTCGGCAAGCCAGAAGTTCCTGAGCCCGTAGGCCGGGCCGATCAGCGGGTTGCCGTCCGGGGTGTAGGGAATAGCGCCGTTCACGACATCCTTGATGCCGGCCTCGCCGAAGATCGGCACCCGGGCGATGGCGGCCTCGACATGGGGCTCGAGCCGGTCCAGGTCGCCGGGAAACAGCTCCTGGCCGAAATCGTCCGGCACGCCGTCCACGAAGCAGGCCGGCGCGCCCGCTTCATAGGGGCCGAGAATCAGCCCGTCGCGTTCCTCGCGCAGATAGTAGGAAGCGTCGCTTTCGCGCAGCACCGGCATCTCCGGCAGCCCTTCGGCATGGCGGGCCGTCAGGGCGGGGTGCGAGTCGGTCACGATATACTGGTGTTCGACCGGGATGACGGGCACGTCGATCCCGACCATCGCCAGCGTCTGCCGGCACCAGGCACCCGTCGCCGTTACGACATGCTCGGCGACGATCTCGCCCTTGTCCGTGACGACCCGCCAGGCGCCGTCCGGCTCCGGCCGGATATCCACGACCTTCGTGTGGCGGTGGATCTCCGCGCCGCCGGCGCGCGCGCCGATCGCCAGCGCATTGGTCAGGTCCACCGGGGCCACATGGCCGTCATGCGGATGGAAGAGAGCGCCCACCAGGCCCTGCGTGTTCGCGAGCGGCCAGAGCGAACGGATGTCGTCGAGTCCGATCATCTCGAAGGGCACGCCGATGGTGTTCGCCGTGCCGCAGTATTTGCGGTACTCGTCCATGCGGTCGCGATTGGTCGCGAGCCTGAGATTGCCGGTGACGTGGAAGCTTACGTCCTGCCCGGTCTCGGCTTCGAGCGTCTTGTAGAGATCGACCGAGTATTTGTGGATCTGGCCGACGCTGTAGCTCATGTTGAAGAGCGGCAGCAGGCCCGCCGCGTGCCATGTGGAACCGGCCGTCAGCTCGGACTTCTCCAGCAACACCGTGTCCGACCAACCCAGCTTTGCGAGGTGGTAGGCGATCGAGACGCCGACGCAGCCGCCGCCGACAACCACTGCCCGGGCATGAGTGCGCATGGACTGGGCTCCTTCCCTCATCGGTCTGCGGAACCTGCCGCAAGCTGCCGCCGGCAAGCGTTCCATTCGCGACATCGAATATGCCCGTCACGACAGGGTGTCGCATAGGGGAAACTCTTCGTCGCGCGTGGACCGCAAGCGGCTTCCGCGGCGCGGGACCTTCCCCCGCATGAAGATCGACGGCTTCTCAATCGAGACGACGCCGGGCGGCGCCCGCAAGGTCGGCTCTTTCGCGGCGCTCGTGCCCCAGGGCACGCGCGTCTTCATCACGCATCTGCCGGACGGCGCGCTCGCCGACATCGTCAGGACGGCAGCGCGCCTGGCGGGCGCCGGAATGTCTCCGGTCCCGCATATCGGCGCCCGCCATCTGGAGAGCCGGGCCGCGCTGGACCTGCATCTGGATGCCCTGCGGACGGTCGGCGTGCGGGAAGCGCTGCTGGTCGGCGGAGACGGCAGCGGGCCGCTCGGTCCGTTTTCCGAGGCGGGCGACCTGATCGGGCCGGCGGCAGGGCGATTCGAACGGCTCTATTTCGCCGGCCACCCGGAGGAGGACCGCGACGCCGCGCTGCTCGCAAAGATCGCAAGGGCGCGTACCGCCGGGGCCGAGGCCGCGATTGTCACGCAGTTCGTGTTCGAGGCCGAAGCCCTGCTGGATTGGGAAGGACGGATTGCGCGGCTGGGCAATACCGCTCCGATCCGGGCGGGTCTGCCCGGCGTGGCCAGCCCCGGCGCGCTGCTGAAATACGCGAAGATGTGCGGCGTCGGGCGCTCGCTGCGGGGCCTGTGGCGCGACGGCCGTCTGTTGCGCATGGCCGGCCGCTGGATTCCGGCCGCCCCGATTGCGGGTCTGCGGGATACGCCCCCGTCCGTGGAGGGCCTGCATTTCTTCCCGTTCGGGGGATTTGCGGAGACGGCGGCCTATCTGGCCGAGGCGAGGCAGGCGCCGTCCGAGAGGCGGTGGAACCAGTCATAGGCGGTATGGCGCGCGCGGCCGTCCACATTGGGCGCGCCCGGACCGTCCGAGACATCGACGGTGCGCAGGTCGATACTGATGCGCGTGCGTCCGGTCCCGTTGGGCCGGCTGGCGTGGAGGTGCGCGCCGGAGAAGCAGAGCAGTTCCCCGGGCTCGATCAGTACGGGTTCGCCTTCCTCTTCCGGCCGGGAGGCTTCCGGCAGCAGCGGATAACTGTCCTTGGCGGCGCGGAGCGCGTCGATGTCCCAGTCGGCGCTGCTGTTGGGAACCGGGCGATCGAAATAGCCCGGCCATATTTCCATCGTCGCGCCGGGCTCGACCGGAAACACCGGCGCCCACCAGTTCAACTGGATCATGATGTTGGAGCCCCAGCTGTCGCGGTGCGGCGGCAGGTCGCGCAGCCGGCGTGTCCGGCAGGCCGCCCGCCCCGGCTGGAAGCGGAGGATCGCGCGGTCGCGGTAGGTCGTCTCCGGGTCGAAACCGAGCCCGGCAAAGAGATCGCGAAGGAGGCCGGGCACTTCCTTCGAATGCATGAAGCTCCGCCGAGCCGCCACGGCCCTCTCCCGCCATAGAACGCTGTCGAGCCGGCCTTCGTCCCGGACCGGGTCGTCGAAGGCGGCGAAAGCGACCTCACGCGCGTGGTCCAGCAAGGCGTCGAGCGCATCGAGCCGCCGGAAGGTGACGAGTTCGCCGCGGAAGGCGCGTTCGGCGATGGCCGTCATGCCTGCTTCGCATCGATCAGCTTGCGCCTGATTTCGCGCGAGGCTTCGATCAGCTGCTCGATCTCTTCTCCCTCGCCCCAGCGTATGGCCCGCTGGAGGCGGGAAATGTCCTCCAGCAGCCGGCTGCATACATCCAGCAGTGCATGGCGGTTGTTGAGGAAGATGTCCCGCCACATGATCGGGTCGCTGGCTGCGATGCGGGTGAAGTCCCTGAAGCCGCTGGCCGCGAACTTGATGACTTCCTGGCGAAGGTCCTGTTCCAGGTCGGCGGCCGTTCCCACGATTGAGAATGCGACGAGATGAGGAAGGTGCGAGGTGATCGCGAGCACATGGTCATGGTGGGCCGGAGTCATGTTTTCCAGCATCATTCCGGCCCGCCGCCAGAGTTCTCCGACCTTTTCCACGGCCTCGGGCGCCGTGCCGGGCGGCGGGGTGAGAATGCACCAGCGGCCCTCGAAGAGTTCCGCGAACCCGGCTTCCGGGCCGGAATGTTCGGTGCCCGCCACGGGGTGCGCGGGCACGAAATGCACGCCGTCCGGGATATGGGGGCCCAGGTCGCGGACCACCGTCTGCTTCACCGAGCCGACATCGCTGACGATGGCCCCGCTCCGCAGCCGGGGCGCGATGGCCTCGCCGATGGCGGCATAGGCGCCGATGGGCGTGCAGACGACGACGAGGTCGGCCCCGTCGGCGGCTTCCGCCGGGTCGTGGGTCGTGTCATCGGCAATCGCGAGCCTCTGCACCGCGGCCAGCGTCTCCGCGCGCCTTGCGCAGGCGACGATGCTGCCGGCGAGACGGTCCCGCTGCATCACCCGGGCCAGGGACGAGCCGATCAGGCCTATGCCGATCAGCGCGACCCGCTCGAACATCGGCTCGGTCACGAGACGAGCGCCCGCAAGGCGGCGACGACGGCGCGGTTGTCCTCTTCCCGCCCCACGGTTATGCGAAGCCCGTCCGGGAAGCCGTAGCCGGCGACGCGGCGCGGGATCACGCCATGGCTCTGCAGGGCGGCCAGAGCGGCTTCCACGTCCGGGAAGCGGACCAGGATGAAATTGCCGACGCTCGGCAGCACCTCGAATCCGAGCGCCCGGACCTCGTCCGTGAGCCAGGGAAGCCACCTGTCGTTGTGCGTGCGGGAGAATTCGACGTGCCCGGCGTCCCGTATCGCCGCCACGCCGGCAGCCTGGGCCGCGGCGTTGACATTGAACGGCCCGCGCACCCGCTGGAGCACGTCCACGACGTTGGGCGGGCAATAGGCCCAGCCGAGCCGGAGCGCCGCCAGCCCGTAGATCTTGGAGAAGGTGCGCGTCATGACGGTGTTGCCGCCGGCCTCGACCAGTTCGCGCCCGTCGGCATAGTCGTTGCGGCCGACATATTCGGCATAGGCCGCGTCCACCACCAGCAGCACGCTCTCCGGCAGCCCCTCGCGCAGCCGGACCAGTTCGTCGCCGGAGATATAAGTCCCGGTCGGGTTGTTCGGGTTGGCGACGAAGACCAGCTTCGTGCGCGTCGTCACGGCCGCCAGGATCGCATCGACATCGGCGGTGAAGTCGCGCTCCGGAGCAACGACCGGATGAGCGCCCGCCGCGCGCGTGGCGATCGGATACATGGCGAACCCGTGCTCCGGGTAGATCACCTCGTCGCCCGGCCCTGCATAGGCGTGGGCCAGCAGGGAA
>JAJECZ010000543.1 GCA_022821735.1 Alphaproteobacteria bacterium
CTCATGTCGATGGCGCCGAAGCGGCCCGGCAACTTCCCGCAGGCGGCCCCGGACAGCGCCGGCATTCCCGCCGCCGTCCGCGACGAGGTGCTGATCGCGCCCTTCAACGACGCCGAAACGGCGGTGCAGCTGATCCGCGACCATGCCGACGAACTGGCGGCGGTCATCGTCGAGCCGTTCCAGCGCCTGATCCCGCCGAAGCCCGGCTTCCTGGAAGCACTGCGCGAGGTCACGGAGGAGACCGGCGTCGTGCTCATCTTCGACGAGGTGGTGACGGGCTTCCGGTTCGCGCGCGGCGGGGCGCAGGAGCGCTACGGCGTCACGCCCGACATGTGCTCGCTCGGCAAGGTGGTGGGCGGCGGCTATCCGCTTGCGGCCGTCGCCGGGCGCGACGACATCATGGCGCATTTCGACGCCGGGCGCGTGGACGGCGACCGCTTTGCGCAGCAGATCGGCACGCTCAGCGGCAATCCCGTCGCCGCCGTCGCCGGCCTCAAGACGCTGGAGGTGCTGGGCCGGCCGGGCGTCTATGAACGCCACGAGCAGATCGGGCAGGCGCTCATAGACGGGCTGGAGACGCTGCTGCAGGAGAGCGGGCACGAAGGCCAGGTGCTGGGCTCGCCGCCCATGTTCGACGTCATCTTCACTGGCGGCGAGGTCGCCGACTACCGCGCCACCATGCGCGGCGACGCGGCCAAGACCAACGCCTTCAACGCGGGGTTGCGGGCGCGCGGCATCTTCAAGGGGCAGAGCAAGTTCTACCTGTCCGTGGTGCACAGCGACGAGGACATTGCGGACACGCTCGACGCCGCGCGCGAGTCGCTCAAGGAGCTGTCCTAGCCTCCCGTGCCCTGATCCGGGCCCAGTCGTCGCGGAGGCCGACCGTGCGGTTGAAGCCGCCGTCGGGGTCGGCGGCGAAGTAGCCGAGGCGTTCGAACTGCACCGACCTGCCGGGTTGGAGCGCGGAGAGGCCGGGCTCCAGCCGGCAGTCTTCCAGGACTTCCAGCGAGTCCGGGTCGACATCTTCGAGGCTGGCGGGCTCGTCGCTGGCGAAGAGCGGGCCGTAAAGCCGGACCGGCGCGCGCTCGGCATGGGCGGCGGAGACCCAGTGGATCGTGGCCCTGACCTTGCGTCCGTCGGGCGCGCTGCCGCCGCGCGTCTCGGGGTCGTACCGGCAGCGCAGCTCCACGATTTCGCCGCGATCGTCCTTCACCGCCTCCAGGCAGGTCAGGAAATAGGCGTAGCGCAGCCTGACCTCCCGGCCGGGCGCCAGGCGGAAGAACTTGCGGGGCGGGTCTTCCATGAAGTCGTCGCGCTCGATCCAGAGCTCCCGCGAGAAGGGCAGCTTGCGGGTGCCCGCCTCCGGGTCGCCCGGATTGTTGGCGGCGTCCAGCCACTCCACCTCGCCCTCAGGGTAGTTCTCGATCGTGACCTTGACCGGCCTCAGCACGGCCATGCGCCGCTCGGAGGTGCGGTTCAACTGTTCGCGCACGCAATGGTCCAGCAATGCCGCCTCGACGCGCCCGGCGCTCTTCGAGATCGCGAGCCGGGAGACGAAGTCGCGTAGAGCCTCCGCCGGCACGCCCCGCCGCCGCAGGCCGCGTAATGTCGGCATGCGCGGGTCGTCCCAGCCCGCCACATGGCCTTCTTCGACGAGGCGGGTCAGCACGCGCTTGGAGAGGATCGTCCCGGTCATGTCGAGCCGCGCGAACTCGTACTGGCGCGGCCGGCAGGCGGCCGGCACGCGCTCCAGCAGCCAGTCGTAGAGTGGGCGGTGGTCGGCGAACTCCAGCGTGCAGAGCGAGTGCGTCACCCCCTCGATGGCGTCCGACTGGCCGTGCGCATAGTCGTAGGTCGGGTAGATGCGCCAGGCGTCGCCGGTGCGCGGGTGCGCGTGGTCGAGGATGCGGTAGAGCACCGGGTCGCGCATGTTGATATTGCCCGAGCCCATGTCGATCCGCGCGCGCAGCACATAGCTGCCGGGGGCGAATTCGCCGGCGCGCATCCGGCGCAGCAGGTAGAGGCTCTCCGCCGCCGGCCGGTCGCGCCAGGGGCTCGGGCGGCCGGGTTCGGTCAGCGTGCCGCGCGTTTCCCGTATCTCTTCCGCCGATTGCTCGTCGACATAGGCGTGGCCCGCCCCGACCAGGTGCTCCGCCCACTCGTAAAGCGTCTCGAAATAGTCGGAGGCATGGACCGGCTCGCCGGCCCACTCGAAGCCGAGCCAGCGCACATCCTCCTGAATGGCGTCGATATAGGCCTGCTCCTCCTTCGCCGGGTTGGTGTCGTCGAAGCGCAGGTTGCAGTGCCCGCCAAATTCCGCCGCCACGCCGAAATTGAGGCAGATCGACTTGGCGTGGCCGATATGCAGGAAGCCGTTGGGCTCCGGCGGGAAGCGGGTGACGACCGACTCGACCCCGCCCTCCGCAAGGTCGGTGCGGATGCGGTCGCGGATGAAATCGCCGCCCGTCGGCGCGTCCATGGGGCCGGCGCTCCGTCTCAGAAGGGCGATGTGCCGCGCGTGACCGTGCGGTGCAGCACCCGGGCCTCGCGGGCGCGCTCCTCGGCGCGGTGTAGCAGGCAGCGATTGTCCCACATCAGCAGGTCGCCCGGCTTCCACCGGTGGCGCCAGACGAAGCGCTCGGCGGTGCTGTGCGCCTCGATCTCCTCCAGCAGCGCCTCGCCCTCGTCCCGGTCCATGCCGAAAATGTGCGAGGCGTGGTTGCCGATGAAGAACGACTCGCGGCCGCTCTCCGGGTGGCGCCTTACCAGCGGATGCGCCACCGGCGGGTAGACCGCCGCCTCCTCCGGGCTCGCCTCGCGCTCGCCGGATTTCTGGCACGAGCGCACCCAGTCATGCACCACCTTCATGCCCCGGAAGGCTTCCCGCCGCTCGGCGGAATAAGCCTCGAAGGCGCGGTTCATGTTCGCGAACTCCGTCCGCCCGCCCTGTGCCGGCACCTTCACCGCATAGAGGAAGGTCGCGCAGGACGGCACCGTCCGGTAGGACTTGTCCGAGTGCCAGCGCAGGTTCCCCTTCGCCGCCGCCTCGGGTTTCGGGTTCCCGTCGGCGTCGAGGTTCGAGACCGTGTGGACGAGCGAGACGTCGTCGCCCTTGTTGCGCTGGATATGCACGTCGAGCGCGCCGAACCGGAGCGTCGCCGCCAGTTGGGCCGGCTTGTCGAGCTCCTGATCCCGGAAGCACAGGACATGGCGGTCCAGAAAGGCTTCGTGGAGCGCGGCCCGGACATCGTCGTCAAGCGGTTCGCGCAGATCGACGCCCCGGACCTCGGCAGCCAGCACGTCGGAAAGCGGTTGGATAGAGAGTGTCATGGCCGGCAATCTAGCCGAGCGCTGGACAGAGCGGTAGCGGGTTGCCGCGCCGGCGCCGAAAGCGAAACGCCGGGCCCAGGGGCCCGGCGTCCGGTTGCGTGTATGTAGAGGGCGGTGCCGGCGCTCAGGCCGCTTCGATGGTCTGCGGCGCGCCGGAGCCGATTTCGATCCGGCGGGGCTTCAGCGCCTCGGGCACCTCGCTCACCAGCTCGACGGCAAGCATGCCGTTGTCCAGCTTCGCGCCGGCGGCCTTCACATGCTCGGCGAGGCGGAAGGTACGCCGGAACTGCCGGGTGGCGATGCCGCGATGCAGGAAGACGCGGTCGTCGCCCTGGTTGCGGACCTTGCCGGCGATCACGAGCTCGTCGCCCTTCGCCTCGATCGCAAGGTCCTCTTCGGCGAAGCCGGCCACCGCCATCTCGATGCGGTAGGTGTGCTCGCCGGTCTTGACGATGTTGCAGGGCGGATAGTGCTCGGCCGTCGCGTCGGCGTTCATGACGCGGTCGAAGTTCTTCATCAGCCGTTCGAAGCCGATGGTGGACCGCAGGAGAGGGGAGAAATCGAATGCCGTCATCGGTCATCCTCCTTGAGAAGCGATTGTCGATGTTTCGGGAGCCCGCCGTTCATCGGCCGGACCCGCCGTCCTCCGCCCCCGTTACCCGGCGAGCTTCGGACAACCCTCAGATGGGGATGCGCGGCGGGGATTCAAGAGGGTAGAGTGGCGGCGGATTTGCCGAGAGGGAGATGGGGGATGGGCGGACGGCTCGAAGGCAGGACCGCGCTGGTGACGGGGGCGGGCTCCGGCATCGGCCGCGCGACGGCGCTGCTGCTGGCAAGCGAGGGCGCGCATGTCGTCGCGACCGATATCGACGCGGGCGCGGCGGAGGAGACCGCAGGCGCCGCCGGGGGGTCGATGACCGTGCTCGCCCACGACGTGACCCACGCCGGCGGTTGGGAACGCGCCGTCGCGGCTGCCACCGGGGCGAATGACGGCCTTTCCATCCTGGTCAACAATGCCGGCATCGCGCCCAAGGCGACCATCGAGCAGGAGACGCTGGACGGCTGGCGGCGGGTCCACGAGGTCTGCCTCGACAGCGTCTATCTGGGCTGCCATGCGGCGCTGCCCGCCATGGCGGAGCGCGGCGGCGGGTCCATCGTCAACATCTCCTCCGTCGCCGCGCTCCGGGGCGTCGCCGTCTATGCGGCCTACTGCTCCGCCAAGGCGGGCGTCCACATGGTTACCAAGACGATTGCGCTGCATTGTGGCCGGCGCGGCTACAACATCCGGGCGAACTCGGTGCATCCGGGACCCATAGACACGCCGATCCTCGACCCCGACCGCGAGCGGTTCGGCCAGCGCGCCATCGACGCCCGCGCCGAGGCGATCCCGCTCGGCCGCATCGGCCGGCCGGAGGAGGTCGCGCAATGCGTGCTCTTCCTCGCTTCGGACGACTCCAGCTTCGTCAACGGCACCGAGCTTGTCGTGGACGGCGGCTTCTGCGCGAAATAGGGGGAGGGTCCGGAATGACCGGAAGGATCGAAGGCAAGATTGCGCTGATTACCGGGGGCGCCTCGGGGCTGGGGGCGGCGACGGCGGCCATGTTCCTCCGCGAGGGTGCGCGCGTTGCGATCACCGACATCGACGAGGCGAAGGGCAGCGCGCTCGCGGCGGAGCTGGGGCCGGACGCGGCCTTCATCCGCCACGACGTGACCGACGAGGCGGCCTGGCAGGCGGCGGTCGCAGAGACGGTGGAGCGCTTCGGGGGCTTGAACATCCTGGTGCAGAGCGCCGGCATCGGCCTCACCAAGCCGGTGACCGAGATCGAGCTGGAGGAATGGCGCCTCGTGCATGCCATCGACCTCGACGGCGTGTTCCTCGGCTGCAAGCACGCCATCCCCGCCATTGCCGCCCATTGCCGGGAGACCGACGGCGCGGGCTCCATCGTCAACATCTCCTCGATCGCGGGCGTCATCGCCGGGCACAACATGGCCGCCTATAACTCCGCCAAGGCCGGGGTCCGGCACCTCTCCAAGTCGGTCGCGCTGCACTGCGCCCGGCAGGGCCTGCCGATCCGCTGCAACTCCGTGCACCCGACCTTCATCGATACGCCGATCCTCGACCGCTACAAGGAGCATTTCGGCACGGAGGAG
>JAJECZ010000414.1 GCA_022821735.1 Alphaproteobacteria bacterium
ATGGTGAAGTAGGGCGGGAAATAGCGCCGGGCGAGCTTCAGGGCCTCCTCGTCGCTGTCGGCGATCAACATCTTGATCGAGATGGCCTTGGTCCGGTCCGCCTCCGGCGGCGCGCTCTCGTTCCAGGTCCCGAGAATCCTCTCCAAAAGACGGGCCGGGAAGGTGGAGAGGCAGAGCGGCGGCAATTCCAGGCCCGCCATGACGCCGGCGCTCTGCGGGCTGCCGATGGCGCCGTAGAACTTCACCGGTTTGCCCACCGGCTCCGGGCGCAGGCGGACCGGGCGCGGGACCTTGTAGTAAGCCCCGTCATGGGTGAATTCCTGCCCCGAAAGGCCCTTGCGGATGATGTCCAGCGATTCCGCGAACCGGCCGCGCGCTTCCGGCATGGACACCCCGTAAGCGTCGTATTCCGACTTCGCCGTGCCGCGGCCGAGGCCCAGATGCAGCGTGCCGCGCGTCAGCGAGTTCAGCATCGCGATCTCTTCGGCAATCCGCACCGGATGGTACCAGGGCAGCACAAGCACCGAGGTGCCGAGCCCGATATCCGGGCAAAGCGCCGCCACATGCGCCATGAACAGCAGCGGGCTCGGCGTCGGGTAGTAGTCCGAGAAATGATGCTCCAGCATCCAGACCGATTCGTAGCCCAGCGTCTCGGCGAGCTTCACGTCCTCGATCACCTCGTCGTAGAGCACCTTGTCGGACTTGCGGACGTCGGTGGAGGGCGCGGTCTGCACGCCGAAGGTCATGGCTCGGACCGTCGTCATGGGCGCGGCTTCCTTTGCTTGCGGGTCTGGAGAGCGGAGGCTACCCGCCAGGCGTCGCGGTCGGCAAGCGCAAGCGGCGCTGCCGAACCGACAGCGCCGCCCGGACTGCGTCAGGGACGCGAATTCTCCGCTAGAGGGCTTCCGGCCCGCTCTCGCCGGTGCGGATGCGGACGGCGTGGCTCACGTCGTAAACGAAGATCTTGCCGTCGCCGATCTGGCCGGTATTGGCGGCCGCGCGCACCGTCTCCAGGGCGCGTTCGACCGTGTTGTCATCGACAACCACTTCGATCTTCACCTTCGGCACGAAACTGACGGTGTATTCCGCCCCGCGATAGATTTCGGTATGGCCCTTCTGCCGGCCGAAACCCTTGACCTCGCTGACCGTCAGGCCCTCGATGCCGTCGCTCATCAGGGCCTCGCGCACCGCGTCGAGCTTGTGCGGCTTTATGACAGCCATCACCAGCTTCATGGCACGTCTCCTTTCCGAATCAATGCAGATCGTAGCCGCTTTCGCCGTGCGAGACGAGGTCGAGCCCTTGTATCTCGTCGTCCTCGCTCGTACGGATGCCGCCGGTGAGCGCGCCGACGATCTTGACGACGATGAAGGTCAGCACCGCCGCCCAGACGACGGTTGCGACGACGCCGACCACTTGGGTGACCAGCTGGTCGCCCATCGTGACGCCCTCGTCATAGCCGGGACCGTCGAATATCGGCGACATGAGCACCGCAAGCAGCAGCGTGCCGAGAATGCCGCCGACGCCGTGGACCGCGAAGACATCCAGCGAATCGTCGATCTTGAGGGCGTTCTTCACCGTCCCGACAGCGAAGAAGCAGAGTGCGCCCGCCGCCGCGCCGATGATGAGCGCGCCCGTGGGGCCGACGAAACCGGATGCCGGCGTGATCGTGGCGAGGCCGGCGATGACGCCCGTGGCGAAGCCCACAAGACTCGGCCGCCCGAATTTCACCCATTCGATCAGCATCCAGACGACAGCGGCCGTCGAGGCCGAAAGATGGGTGACGAGGATCGCCATGCCGGCGCCGCCGTCGGCGGCCAGCTGCGAGCCGCCGTTGAAGCCGAACCAGCCGACCCACAGCATCGCCGCGCCCATCGCCGTCATGCCGGGATTGTGCGGCGGGCGCAGCTCGCGCGGGAAACCCCGCCGGGGTCCGAGCAGGGAGGCCAGCACCAGCGCCGACACGCCCGCCGTCGCATGGACGACGAGGCCGCCGGCGAAATCCTTGATGCCCATGTCGGCGAGCCAGCCGCCGCCCCAGACCCAGTGGCAGACCGGCACATAGACGACCAGCAGCCAGAGGATCGAGAAGACCAGGATCGAGGAGAACTTCATCCGTTCCGGGAAGGCGCCGACGATCAGCGCGGGGGTGATGACCGCGAAGGTCATCTGGAAGGCGAGGAAGACGTTTTCCGGGATCGTGCCGGAAGCCGTTTCCGTGCCCATGCCCCAGGCCAGCACGCGGCTGAAATCGCCGATCAGGTGGCCGCCCTCGCCGAACGCGAGCGTGTATCCGAACAGGATCCACAGGATCGACATCAGCCCGGCAATGGCGAAGCACTGCATCATCACCGAGAGCACGTTCACGGAGCGCACCAGTCCGGCATAGAAGAGCGCCAGGCCCGGCAGGGTCATGAACAGGACGAGCGCCGTCGCGGTCATGATCCAGGCGGTATCGCCGCCGCTTATGCCGTCTGCCGCAAACGCGGGCACTGAATGCGCACAAATTAAGAGCGCCGAGACTGCCGCGAGGACAGCTTTTGCTGAAATTTTGGTCATTGCCGTTTCCGAACTCCTGCAGAGGACGACCGTTCCCCCAAGAAGACGCAAATTGCGTGCCGGAAGGCGGCAATGTGCCGGGAGAACCGTCTATCCTCCCTTGCGCGGCCGCTCGGCGACCGGGCCGCCGGCGTCCTTCCAGGCCGTGAAGCCGCCTTCAATATGGGCGACGGGCTCCAGGCCCATGTCCTGGAGCGTCTCCGTCGCCAGCGCCGAGCGCCAGCCGCTGGCGCAGTAGAAGACGAACTTCTTGCCGCTCGCGAACACATCGCGGTGATAGGGGCTCGCCGGATCGACCCAGAATTCCAGCATGCCGCGCGGCGCATGCAGCGCGCCCGGAATCATGCCGTCGCGGTCGAGCTCGCGCACATCGCGGATGTCGACGATCTGCACGGACTCGTCGTCCCGGAGCGCCAGAGCCTCGGCGGCGGGGATTTCCTCGATCTTTGCGCGCGCGGCGGCGAGGAGTTGGTCGATGCCCTTGGTGATGGCCATGGGATGTGGTCGCTTTCCTGGTTCGCGGGTCAGACGATGCCGACGGGGTTGGCGGGGGAGCCGACCGCGCCCGGCAGGCGCAGCGGCTGGCAGGTGGCGAAGAAGCGTGTCCGGCCGAGTTCGCGGAGGCGGCGGGCAAGATCGCCCAGATACCAGAGTTCGCCGAGCGGCACGCCGAGCTTGAACAGGCAGTGCTGGTGCAGCGGCGAGTGGGCGTAACGCTCTCCCGGCATGGGACGGGCCGGCGATTGCTCGACCGCGTAGTTGTCCGCGAAGAGCGCCGCGACGCCTGTATCCGTGACCCATTGCAGCACCCGGTCGTCGCGCCCGTCGAGCGCCGCGCAGCTGTTTGCGAGGCGGGGGCCGTCGGGCTCCTTCCCCATTTCGAGGATGAGGTCCGCGAAACCGGTATAGAAGAAGGCGAGGTCGCCCTCCTCGACGGCGGCCCCGGTTTCCTCCAGCACGCGCATCAGGTCTTCATAGGTGACGAGGTGGCGCCCCTCGCGCCCGAAGAAGCGTTCCAGGTCGATCATCACGCCCCGGCCCACCACGCCCTTTTCCGCGAAGGTCTCGATGCCGAGCCTGCGCGCGCCCATGGCTTCCGGGCGCGGGGTCTGCGAGCCGTCGGCGTTGTAGTCCACCGGCCCGATAATGTCCTCGCCGCCCCTGAAGCCGTTGTAGAAGCGGATCTCCGGCACGCCGTCGCCGTCCGCGTCGAACATCTGCCCCATATGGCAGAAGGCGTCCCACTGCGAGGAATACTGGAGCGTCATCTGCACCCGGTCGTCGCAGCCGACATCGATATGGCGCGGATCGTCGAGCTGGAGAGGATAGTTGTAGCGCGGCGCGCCGTCGGGCCCCCGGGTCGGCTCCAGCACCGGCGGATGGCGGCGCGGATTGAGGACGTTGCGGCCCGGATAGTCCAGCGGCAGGGACAGGCAATAGACCTCGCCGAGGCGGATTTCCTCGCGCGCGGTCAGCACCCGTTCCGGCGTCAGCAGGTTGAGGCGCCCGAGCTGGTCGTCGGGGCCCCAGTCGCCCCAGGTGGACCCGTCGGGCCGCCTCGTCCAACGCGGCTTCTCCGTCATGCGTCCCTTTCTCCCGCTTGCCGCCGGCGCAGTTGCGGCTACGGTAACGGAACCCGAATGCATAAGGAAACGCCGAAATGAGCAATCCCTTCAGCCTCGAAGGCCGCAATGTCCTGGTCACGGGCGCCGCGCAGGGCGTCGGCCGGGAGGTCGCGCGCACCGTCGTCTCGATGGGCGGCCGCGTCGCTGTCGTCGATCTCAACAACGAAGGCATCGACAGCCTCGTGGGGGAGCTGGGCGAAGACAAGGCGATGGGCTTCCACGGCTCGGTCACCGAACAGAGCCTCACGGACGGCATCGTCGAGGCGATGGTCCGCGAGTGGGGCTCGGTCACGGGCCTCGTCAACAATGCCGGCATCGTCCGCGCCGCCATGATCCACAAGATGAGCCGCGAATACTGGGACGAGGTCATCAATGTGAACCTGACCGCCGTTTACCTCGTCCTGCAGTCCGTCGGCCGGCAAATGCGAGAGCAGTCGGAGACGGGCGAGTTCGGCGTCTGCCCCGGCCAGATCGTCAATGTGTCCTCGATCGCCGGCACGGCCGGCACCATCGGCCAGATCAACTACGGTGCGGCCAAGGCCGGCGTGCTCGGCATCACCATGAGCGCCGCGCGCGAATGGGCGCGCTACGGCATCTGCGTGAATTCGGTGGCGTTCGGCACGGTCGTCACCCCGATGACCGAAGTGATCCGGGGCCCGAAATTCGGCGCCCAGACCATGGCCCGCATCCCGCTCGGCCGTTATGCCGAGACCAGCGACGTGGCGCCGAGCGTCTGCTTCCTGCTCGCGCCGGGGGCCAACTACATCACCGGCAAGAACCTCACCATCGACGGCGGCATGACCGCGATGTGAG
>JAJECZ010000023.1 GCA_022821735.1 Alphaproteobacteria bacterium
GGCCGCGTCCACACCGATTTCGAGCGCGGCTTCATCCGCGCCGAGACCATCGCCTTCGAGGACTATGTGGCGTGCGGCGGAGAGCGCGGCGCGAAGGAAGCGGGGCGCATGCGCGTCGAGGGCCGCGACTATGTGGTGCAGGACGGCGACGTGATGCTCTTCCGCTTCAACCTGTAGCGGTGTTCTTCCTTCATACGCACTTGGGCATTGACGGGCGATGATCGATGCGCCAGCATCACGCATCATCCGTACTCATTCGAGGGTCCGGCCATGCGCACCACGCTCAATATCGACGACGACCTGCTGCTGGCGGTCAAGGAAATCGCGAGACGCGACTCCAAATCCGTTGGCGGGGCGGTGTCCGACCTGCTCCGCCGGGCGCTTGCGGGCGGCGAGCCTTACGGAACGGAAATGGCGGAAGTGCAGGCGCCCCTCGGGAGGGCGGAGTTCGGCTTCCGTCCGTTCCCGCTGCGCGGCGG
This sequence comes from Alphaproteobacteria bacterium, assembly GCA_022821735.1. Lineage (GTDB taxonomy): Bacteria > Pseudomonadota > Alphaproteobacteria > Bin95 > Bin95 > Bin95. The sequence continues at coordinate 480 of JAJECZ010000023.1, forward strand.
CGTCGTCTCCAACGAGCTGATCGATCGGCTGCGGGAGGAAAGCGGCGGCTGATGCGCGCCCTGCTGGACGTCAATGTGCTGATTGCGCTGCTCGACGCCCAGCATCTCCACCATGAACCGGCCTGGCGCTGGTTCCGGGACAATGTCCGGCACGGCTGGGCTACCTGTTCGCTGACGCGCAACGGGTGCGTGCGGGTGATGTCGCAGCCGGCCTATCCGGGCAACCTGCCGCCGCGCACCGTCGCCGACCGGCTGCGCGCGGCCGTCGCCGGAGACCGCCATCGCGCCTGGGCGGACGATGTGAACCTTCTCGACCCGGGCACGATAGACTGGCGCCGTGTCTTCGGCCCCCGGCAGATCGCGGATATCCACCTGCTGGCTCTGGCCGTCGCCCATGAGGGCCGGTTCGTCACCTTCGACGCCCGCATTTCGCCCGACGCCGTGATCGGCGCGCGCGACCGCCACTTCTGCGTGATCTGACCGCCCGCCGCCTCACGCCGCGGCGCGTTCTCCCCTCAATGCCTCCGCGGCCGGGATGACTTCATCCACGATCCGGCGGGTCTGCGCCATGATCTCCTCGTCGTCGCGGCCCATCGGGCGCAGGATGAACTTGGAGATGCCGGCGTCCACGAAGGCGGCGATGCGGGCGAGGATGTCATCCCTGCCGCCGACAGCCCACTGTCGGCGGGGGTCGCGCCCGGTGCGCTTCATCTGGGCGTCGGCCGCCTTCGCCACCAGCGGCTCGTCCCAGGAGCCGAAGCGCGCATTCAGCCCCGTGCCGAAATGCTCGTGATCGAACGGCCGGCCTTCCGCCTCCGCGGCGTCGCGGATGGCGGCGACCACCGGCCCCACTTCCTCCGGCGCCTCGCCGCCGGCCTGCCAACCCGTGCCCCATTTCGCGGTCCGTCGGATGGCGGCCCGGCTCGACCCGCCGATCCAGAGCGGCAGCGGGTCCTGCACCGGCCTCGGCGAGATCGAGGCGTCCTTCATGGCGTAGAACTCGCCCTCGAAGCTGACCTTCTCCTCCGACCAGAGCCGGGAGAGGATTTCCAGACCCTCATTCGTCCGGCGCGCGCCCTTGTCGAAGGCCTCGCCGCGCACCTGCCATTCCGGCCCGCGCGGGCTGCCGACGCCGAAGGCCGGCAGCAGCCGCCCCTCGCTCAGCACGTCGATGGTGGCGCATTGCTTGGCGAGCAGTAGCGGATCGCGCAGGCCGACGGAGGCCACGTTCATGCCGAACTTGATCCGTCGTGTCCGCCCGGCGATGGCCGCCATGGCGCTCATGCACTCCAGGATCGGCTGGCGCGAGACCAGCCGGTCCGTCTGCCAGAGCGAATCGACGCCGCCCTCCTCGCACAGATCGACCCAGCGCCAGAAGGCGCGCGCATCCGAAAACGGGAAATCCGCCAGCCCCAGTCCGACACCGATGCCCATTGCCCGCCGCTCCTGCTATATCCGGGGGCGACTATACCCGAGAGACACGACAGCCGGGAGCGGCGCCCATGGAATTCGGTCTGAGCATCCCCAATCGCGGCCCTATGGCCACCCCGGAAGCCATAAAGGCGCTGGCCGCCAAGGCCGAAGAGAGCGGCTTCGTCCGCCTCGCGATACCCGATCATGTCGTCATCCCGAAGAGCTACGCCTCGCGCTATCCCTACGACATTTCCGGCAAGCTGACCGGCGACTGGGGCGACTGCATGGACCAGCTCATCCTGATGACCCATGTGGCGGCGGTCACGAAGAAGGCGCGCATCCTCTCCTCCGTCATGGTCGCGCCGCACCGCCCGGCGGTGTTCACGGCCAAGGCGGTCGCGACCATGGACGTGCTCTCCGGCGGGCGCATCGACCTCGGCGTCGGCGCGGGCTGGCTGCGCGAGGAGTTCGAGGCCATCGGCGCCCCGGATTTCGACGCGCGCGGGCGCGTCACCGGCGAATATCTGGAGGCCTTCAAGACGCTCTGGACCGAAGAGAATCCGGCCATGGCGGGCGAGTTCGCGGCGTTCGACGGCATCATCTTCGAGCCGAAGCCGGCGCAGCGCCCGCACCCGCCGATCTGGACCGGCGGCGAGAGCGGGCCGGCGCTCCGCCGCGCCGCGCGCCATGCCGATGTCTGGTTCCCCATCGGCGCCAATCCGCGCCATCCGCTGGACACGCCCGCGCGCTTCGCCGCCGGCGCGGCCCGGATGCGCGCCGAGGCGGAGAAGATCGGGCGCGACCCGGCGGAGATCGGCCTCGCCTTCTCGGCCAACTGGTACCGCGAAGACCTTGAGCGGCGGAACGACGAGGGCGAGCGCTTCATCATGACGGGCACGGACGAGCAGGTGGCCGGGGACGCCGCCGCGCTCCGCGAGATCGGGGTCACCCGCCTCATGTTCAATTTCCTGCGCCCGAGCCTGGAGGAGACCTTCGACGCCATCGACCGCTTCCGCGAGACCGTCATGGCGCGGGTCCTGCCATGACCGCGCCGTTCGAACCCGCCGCGCTCAACGACGTGCGCTTCAACGAGGCGGGTCTCGTCCCCGCCGTCGCCCAGGCGTACGACACGGGCGAGGTGCTGATGATGGCCTGGATGAACCGCGAGACACTTGCCGAGACACTCCGCACCGGACGCGCCTGCTACTGGTCGCGCTCGCGCCGGGCCTTCTGGCGCAAGGGCGATACCTCGGGACACATCCAGCAGGTGCGCGAATGCCGGCTCGACTGCGACGGCGACACGGTCCTGCTTCTCATCGAGCAGACGGGCGCCGCCTGCCATACCGGCGCCCGGAGCTGTTTCTTCCGGCGGATGGAACAGGAGAACGATTCGCCATGATCCGTGTCCTGCGCGGCCTCGCCGCCTGCCTTGCCCTGGTCGCCGCCGGTTGCGCGACCGCGCCGCCCGACAATCAGGGCAATCTCTGCTCCGTGTTCGAGCAGTATCCGGACTGGTACGACTATGCCCGCGCCAGCGAGGGCGAGTGGGGCACGCCGGTTCCGGTCCAGATGGCGTTCGTGCACCGGGAATCGAGCTATCGCAGCCATGCGCGGCCGCCGAGAAAGTGGCTCTGGTTCATCCCCTGGGGGCGCCAGACCTCGGCCAAGGGCTATGCGCAGGCGCTGGACGGCACCTGGGCGGAATACGAGAACGAGCGCGGCGGGTGGTTCCGCAGCCGCTCCGACATGGAGGACGCGCTCGACTTCATCGGCTGGTACAACCGCAAGAGCCATCGCCAGCTCGGCATCTCCTACACCGACGCCTACAGCCTCTACCTGGCCTATCACGAGGGCCGCGGCGGCTATCGGAGCGGCAAGTGGAAGAACAAGCAGGGCGTCAAAGCGGCGGCCCGCAAGGTCGCCCGCACGGCCAAACGCTACACCTCCCAGCTCGCCAGATGCGAGTCCCGCTTCCGCTGCGACTCCTGGTACCAGATCTGGCCCTTCTGCAGCTGACTGCGCCCGGGCCGCGAAACCGGCTCCCTGCGAGGTGTCATGAAATGTCATGTTTTGTCATGTTCCGGCTGCGGAATGTCATGTTTTGCATGCGCTGGGTTCATATGCTGTAGCCGGTTCGGGCATGGAGCTGTCCACTCTTTGCGCCCGCTGGAAGGCCGGATGACCGCCGCTGGACTACTCCTCCCCCGCTTGCGGGGGAGGCCGGGTGGGGGCCGCTTTCGCGCCAGCGGAAGCGGCGGGCGAAGCCCCGGCAGAGGTCCGTCGCGCGGAGAGGTCCGTCGCGCGGAGAGGCCCGCCCCCGGCCCCTCCCGCCCAGCGGGAGGGGAGTGTGCTCCGGACCGGCCGTTCAACCTGGACGGAGCGCGCTCTACCATCCGCCGGCGCCTGCGCCTCCGGCTGCGGCTTCTCTTGCGGACGAGGTCATTTCGGCCTGCACGGAGCCGGTCCTGCCACACAGGCTCCGGCCAGGGCCGCGGCGGCCGGCGCGAGCCTTTCGGCCGGCATCGCCGCCAGTTCGGGGCGGGGGTCGGTTGCCGTCATCGTTCCTCCTTGCTCCGACGGGGAGAGGGTCCCTTTTCCGCGCGTATCCTGCGCGCGCGCCCGCGCCTGCCCGGGCGCGCGTTTGCACCGGCGCGGTTCGCGCGCCTGATTGCGCGCGCGAGGCGAAGGGCGTACCCCTCCCGTCGGTTTCTCACGGGTTTTCAGAAAGCGGCGCCGCTCGGCCGCGCAACGCCTGAGAAGCGGCTCCGGATTCCGCTTCTCCGGGGACCATCATATCACACTCCGCCAGATGTCAAGCCCAAAACAAGAACAAAAGCAATTTTACCATATTTTATTCATATTTCATGAAAACAGAAGGGGGTTACATATATAACTTGACAGAGGGTGGAAAGGAAACGGGCAAGGACGGATTGGTCTTCTACCCTCATCTTGGGCAGAAATGCGCATCTCCCCAGTCTCGACACCACGCAGCGCGGCGGCGCTGCCGTATCTCCTGATTCCAGGGGGCGACGTTTGGCTCTCGAACGCAATGGGCCTGCACGATGTCGGAAGCGGCGATGAACCCTTGCTCGAACATGCGCTGCATAAGGATCGCTCGGTCCTTGCCGAGGTTCGAGCCGGCCTCCATCTGGGAGTTCAAACCGACCGCGTCCAATATCGTCTTCAGACCGATGGACAATCGGCGATGCCACTGTTCGAGATAGTCGGCGCTGCGGCTACGGTACTGGTCCCAGACCAGTTGCGGGTTTGCGAAATCGTGAAGGCTGCCTCTCGGGCAGACAAAGTCCGCCCGTGCCGGCGTAGCGGCGACAAGGACAAGGGCCAGCAAGGCAAACGGCAAGTGTCTCATGCTTGTGTCCTCTGGCCCGGCCGGGCGGGAAGCCGGGCCGGTTGCCAAACAATCGCCATAGCATGGGACTCCCGCGTGTTTCCGCAGAACGGTCTTGTATTGCGCGGGCGGCCCGACATCGGCCGTCGCTATGACGTGTTTGGCGATAGAGCCGAGCCTGTGTGCCGCCACGCGGCGTGTCAACCACTAGTGGTTGGCAAATCGCTCACAAGACCCCATAATCGGTCTAGACCCTCTCATGCGCGGAAACGAGGGTTCATGCGAGGAGTGCAAAGCCATGCCCGAGCAGCAGGACGGTGCCGACCTCCTGGTGCAAGCCATGCGCCAGGCGTTCGAGGATACCTTCGAGCAAGACCAGCCGTCGAAGGACGATCCCGCCCCGCCCCAGGTCGAGGATTGGGACCGCGACTGACCAACATCTGTCGTGTCAACAGTATCGAAAGTATGACCGACAACTCCTCGGGAAGCGGTAGCGCCCGATAATTCCATCTATTGGAGTCCATCTTGGAAAAGAAAGTTCAAATCGCAGGCCCGGACGGAAAACAACAACCGGCGACTTCAGTAGATGTTGAAGAATCTACTGAACGCTGGAGTGAGTTACGTCTCTCTGATGGCACCACATTGCGAACAAAAATAGTAGTTGTCGGCGCTTTCAGAGTCGATGACTCTTATGATGCAGATCGAAATCCGGTTTACATAATTAAGAGTCATAATGTTGTAGCTGTCGTGGACGCACCCGAAAACCTAAAGCGAAAGGTGCATTAAGGTGTTGCAAGATACAACGAACAGGACTGTCACCTATCAGATGATAAGAGCTTTAGCTCTCGGCACATGTTTGGTGTTAATAACAGGCCAAGAAGTGGAGGCCGACCTATTCACAATTCCCGGAAACTCGGTGGTTGAAAGAAAAGAATTCACTTGCGGGCGATACAGCTTTGTCCAAGATGAATTGCGCTTCTACAATCTAGTCCAAGGTTGGCATTCCGAGAGAGGGATTAGCTCTTCAATTTCAGAAATAGTTGGTTGTCGGTCTTATCTCGCCATCATAGGAATGGGGGAAAAGGCTGTTCCAATGATAATTGCGAAATTAAGGGACGAAGGTGATGATCCCGACCATTGGTTTGTTGCGCTAGAAGCAATAACAGGTCAAAATCCGATTTTAGAGAAGGATTATGGCGATACGGTGAAAATGGCGAGTCGCTGGCTTGCATGGGCACAGGAAAATAATGTCGGGTAGTTGGGATCCGGATTTCCTCCCCAAACTTACTCCGGACAACCACCGAATCACCAGCCCAGCCAAAAAACGGTATAACTGTATCGCTTGGGCGGCCGGGTGTGAAACTCAGTGGTGGTGGCCAGGTAAATATGGGTACTGGCCAGAAGGCGTCCCCAGAAACGAAACACTCGCCGCTTTTGTATCTGCTTTTACCATGTTGGGGTATAGTGAATGTGCAGACGGTTTACTGGAACCAGAGTTTGAGAAAATTGCATTGTTTGCAAGTCGCGACGGCGGTATCTGGAAACCAACTCATGCAGCCCGGCAACTTCCAAATGGTTGGTGGACTAGCAAATTGGGGCCTAAAGAAGACATAAAACATAAAGCTGCTGAGGATGTTGAAGGACCGGCATACGGGAAGGTTGTTCAATTCATGAGGCGACTGAAGGTAAATCAAGAATGAGAATCTCCAACGAATTATTTCTGTCCTATCAAATCCCGGTACAGCAGCCGCTTTCCGGCTGAACGCGCCAGGACATCATACATCTGGTCGAGCGTGTTCCGGTCCCGGACCCTGTGGCGGCCGACGAACTCGTCCACATACCGTTGAAGGTGCTTGTCGCTGATCTGGTGGAAGGTACCCTTGTGGGCTCGCTTCAGCATCGACCAGAAGGACTCGATGCCCTGCGTATGGACTTGGCCGCGGACATACTCACCGGCCTTGTGGTTGACCGTCTCGTGGTCATAGGGGATGCCACCTCGATAGGCGCCGCCTTCGTCCGTGTAGAGCGCCGCCCCTGGCCTGACGACCTCTTGTACGAATCCCATGACGGATTTCTTCTGACGGATTTCTTCGACGGGTCCGGGTCCGGGACAACCCTGGCATGAACGAGGTTCGGGTTCCGGCTCTTCACGCCGACCACGACGGCCTTGCCCGCCGTGCCGCTGCCCAAGCGCAGCTTGCGCTTCTTCGCGGGCATGTTCTTCCGCAGCCCGCCCATATAGGTCTCGTGGGCTTCTGCAGGGCCGGTGAAGGCGGCGAGACCCGATTGGTCCCAGGCGGCCCGAAGGCGATGGAGCATGAACCATGCGGTCTTCTGCGTGACGCCGAGGTCGCGGTGCAGCTTCGTTGAGGATGCACCCTTGAGATTGGTCACATAGAGATAAACCGCGAAGACCCATTTACGCAGCGGCAGCTTCGACCGCTGGATTGGAGTGCCGGTCCTGACGGAGAAGTAGGACCGGCAGCCGCCGCACCAGTAGGGCATGGGCTTTCGGTTCTTCGTCTCCCGGGTCTCGACGTTGCCGCAATTGTGTGTATTTTAACGTTTTTATTGAAGCGCCAATAATTCAAGGGGCTGACACTACGTTCTTCAACAATACGAGCTTATCAACCATTACTGGAGTGACCTACCAAGCTTGCTTCTCTGTGGGAGCGTCGCTCCTATTTGTGCATATCGTATTTATACGTATTGAGATCATAATTCGTGGAAATAGAGATGGTGAAAGACAGAGTAGCCTTGACCGGAATGCCAGGGAGGAAGATTGATGTCGACAGAAAGCGGCGCTGGCAAACAAGACAGCGAAAGTGAACAGAGTATTCTCGACACCTTTTTTTCAGAAATAACGGGCGGATTTGATTATGTGGATCGTAACGCCGATGACGTTAGATGACACGCTGATCGGCGGCAGGAAAGATGCAAGTGTTGACACCAGTTCCTACAGCGCCGTCACCTCATACCCCAGGCGGGGGAAGTGGACGTGGATGCGGCCGGTTTCGGGGGCTTCGCGGCGGATCGTGATTTCGGTCGGGGTTGCATGGACGGTCTCGCCTTCCACGGGGTCGAGGGCGAAATCCTCCGTCGCCACGCGGACGCGCGAGCCGGGCGGGATGTCGCCGGGCGGGGCGGTTGAAGCTATGGGCGCCGGCTCGGCTTCGGCGGCGATGCGGAGCGCGTCGGCCGGCGTCAGCTCCGAGCGCCGGCCGTGGCCGATCGCGGCGATCCGGGCCATCCAGTCGGCGATACGGGGATGGCCGGCGAGCACGGGCGCGGCCTTGCCGTCGAGTGCGTTCAGCCACCAGAGGCGCTGGTAGAGGGCGAAATCGGCAAGCCGGGGCGTGCGGGTCGCGAGGTCCGATGCCGGCCCGGCCAGCAGGTCTTCCACCCAGCCCAGCATGAGGCGAAGCTGGCCTTCCTGGTGCGGCAGGTCCGCCGCCACCTTCTCCATGTCCGGCGCGGCGTGGCCCCGCATGGCGGAGCGGTCGCGGAAGAAGCCCTCCGACAGCGTCTCGCGGTTCATGCCGGTGACATAGCGCGCGGTCGGCCACATCAGCACGCGCTCCGCCCAGGTCGCCAGCACGGCGTCGAAGCCGCGCCCCTCTTCCGGCAGCAGCGGCGGGTCCGGGACGCGCCGGTCAAGCTCCATCGCGATGCGCAGCGTGTCGCAATAGATGTCCGCGCCGGCCTGCAGCACCGGCGTGCGGCGGAACCCGCCGGTCAGCGGCATCAGGTCGGGTTTCGGCAGCACCATCGGCTGGATGACCGAGCGCCATGCCAGGCCCTTCAGCCCGAAGGCGAGGCGGATTTTCTCCGCATAGGGCGAAATGTCGTAATGGTGCAGAATGAGGTCGGCCATATCCGCAAACCCGGCGCTGTTGACGGGCGCCAAGGAATATCGCCGACGACACGGAGTGCAACTCCTTCGAGAAGAAAGGCCTTCCGGCATGAGTGAGACAGAGAGAGACGAACCCTTCCCGGACTACCGCTTCGACCCGGCGGCAGGCGCCCGGTCGGACCGCGCCCAGGCCGTCCTCCGGAGCGCCGTTCTCGACCACGGCGACGGTTCGCTCTTCGACACCGAACCGCAGCATATCGAGACGGTGCTGGCGCGCCTCGCTTCGGAGGCGGGCGCATGAGCCTGACCGACCTGACCCTTGCCCAGGCGGCGGCCGGCGTCGCTGCGGGTGACTTCACGGCGGTGGAGCTGACGGAAGCGGCGCTCGCGCGGATCGAGGCGGTGAACCCGAAGCTCAATGCCTTCGTCCGCGTGGAGGAGGAGACGGCCCGTGAGGGCGCCGCCGCCGTGGACGCGAAACGCGCCGCGGGCGAACCTCTGGAACCGCTGGCCGGCGTGCCGCTTGCGCACAAGGACATGTATTACCGCGCCGGCGGCCTCACGACCTGCGGCAGCAAAATCCGGCGGGACTTCCGCCCCGAGGTGACCTCGACCGCGCTCGCGCGGCTGGCCGGGGCCGGCGCGACCTATCTGGGCGGCCTCAACATGGCCGAGTTCGCCATGGGACCCACGGGGCACAACGAGCATTTCGGCCCCTGCCGCAACCCTTGGGATCCCTCCAGAATCACCGGCGGCTCGTCTTCCGGCTCCGGTTCGGCGACGGCCGCGCGGCTCTGCTACGGCGCGCTCGGATCCGACACCGGCGGCTCGATCCGCCTGCCTGCCGGCTTCTGCAACATTGCCGGCATGAAGCCGACCCAGACGCGGGTCAGCCGTTTCGGCGTGATGGGCCTCTCCTTCTCGCTCGACAATGTGGGCCCGCTCACCCGCACCGTGCTCGACAACGCGCTGATGCTGGCGGCGATCGCCGGGCAGGACCCGCTGGACCCGACCTCGGCGCCCAATCCCGTCCCCGACTATGCCGCCGCCGCCCGCGCGCCGAGG
>JAJECZ010000024.1 GCA_022821735.1 Alphaproteobacteria bacterium
GTCTCCGACGGTGCAACCGGGCGCGAAGCTAATCCTCCCGGCCCGGCGCGTAAAGCGCATGGCGGCGGGCCCCTGGCGCCGGGGCTCTACCTGGTGGCGACGCCCATCGGCAACGCCCGAGACATCTCGTTGCGCGGGCTCGACATTCTGGCGGCCGCGGACCTGGTCGCCTGCGAGGATACGCGCGTGACCCGGCGCCTGCTGGACATCCACGGGCTGCAGGCGCGCCTCGCCGCCTACCACGACCACAATGCCGAGCGGGTGCGGCCGAAACTCATTGCCGCCATCCGGGCGGGAAAGGCGGTGGCGCTGGCGAGCGACGCCGGGATGCCGCTCGTGTCGGACCCCGGCTTCGGCCTCGTGCGGGCGGTCCGGGCGGAGGGCTTCGCCGTGACGTCGGCGCCGGGGGCGAACGCGGCGCTGACGGCGCTCCAGCTGTCGGGCCTCGCGCCGGACCGGTTCGCGTTCCTGGGATTCCTGCCGGCGCGGGAGGCGGCGCGCCGGCGGGCGCTCGCGGCCTGGGCCGGGGCGCCGGGGACCCTGCTCGTCTACGAGGCGGGGACGCGGCTCGCGGCCAGTCTCGCCGACATGGCGGCGGTGCTGGGCGCGCGCGAGGCCGCCGTCGCGCGGGAGCTGACCAAGCGCCATGAGGAAATCGTGCGCGGCAGCCTCGGCGAACTCGCGGCGCGCTATGCCGAAGCCGGGCCGCCGAAAGGCGAAATCGTCATCGTCGTCGGGCCGCCCGCGGAGGCCGAGCCCATGGAAGTCTCCGACACGCAGCTGGCCGAGCGGATCGCCGCTCTCGGCCTCTCGCGGGCTGCGGGCGAACTTGCGGCGGTTTCCGGCCGGCCCCGCCGCGACCTTTACCGGCGCGGACTCGAGCTGCTTGCCCGCAACCGGTGACAGCCGCGGCCGGCGGGCCGAGCGGATCGCCGCCTGGCGGCTGCGCCTTGCGGGATACCGCGTGCTGGCGCGGCGCTACCGCACGCCGGTGGGCGAGATAGACCTTGTCGCGCGCCGCGGCCGGCGGCTGGTGATGGTCGAGGTCAAGGCAAGGCCGACCGAGGCGCTGGCGCGGCAGGCTGTGCCCACCCGCCAGCGCCGCCGCATAGAGATGGCCGCGCGGCGCTTCCTGGCGGCGAACCCGCAATACCGGGACTTCGCCGTCAGGTTCGATGTCATCGCCGTGGTGCCGGGGCGGCTGCCGGTCGTGATCGCGGATGCCTGGCGGGACGGGGACGGCGGCGGGAGGCGGGTCGCATGAGCGCGGCCGAAGACAGGCTGCGCGAGATCGGCGCGCTCGGCGATACGCCGCTGGACATCGGCGAGGCCGCCCTGCTGCTCGGGTCCTTCGACCGTCCGGGCGTCCCGCTCGACCGTTACCGCGCGCATCTGGACGAGCTGGCCGGTGCGGCGGGAACCCCGGACCGGCTCGCCGCCACGCTGGGAGGCGAATTCGGCTACCGGGGCGACCGGGCGACATATGACGACCTGCAGAACGCCAACCTGCTGCGCGTGATCGACCGGCGCAGGGGCCTGCCGGTCGCGCTCGGCATTCTCTACATGGCGGTCGGCCGCCGGCTCGGCGCGCATGTCGAGGGCCTGGAATTTCCGGGCCATTTCCTCATCCGGGTGGACCGGGCGGAGATCGTGGACCCCTTCGAGCGGGGCGAGACGCGCGAGCCGCCGGCGCTCAGGCAGATGCTGAAGGCGGCATACGGCCCCTCGGCGGAGCTGGAAACGGCCCACTTCCGGCCGGCGACGGACCGCGGCGTGCTGCTGAGGCTGCAGAACAATATCCGCCTGCGGCTCGCCCGGCGCCGGCAGTTCGAAGGGGCGCTCGACGTGCTGGAGCGCATGACATGGATCGCGCCCGACCTGGCGGAGTTGGTGCGCGAGCGCGCGATGCTGGAAGCCGCGCTCGGCCGTTTCAAGGGCGCGGTAGAGAGCCTGGAGCGCTATATCGCGATGGAACCGGCGGAAGGCCCCCGGTTCGAGGCGGCGGCCCTGATCCAGCGTTTCCGCGCCCGCCTCAACTGACCGGACGCCGGGCCACCCGTGCGCGGCGGAGTCGGGCGCGATATGATGCGCCCGCATTCTGCGTTTCGCGACCGGATTCCCGACCCATGACCCTCGCCGTCGCCGTTCAGATGGACCCTATCGAGAGCGTCGATATCGACGCCGACAGCACCTTTGCGCTCTGCCTGGAAGCCCAGGCGCGCGGCTATTCGCTGTTCCACTACCTGCCGGACGCGCTCGTCTTCCGGGACGGGCGGCTGACGGCGCGCGGCCGGCCGATGACGCTCCGGCGCGAGAAGGGCCGCCATGCCGCGCTCGGCGCGCCCGAGACGGTGGACCTCGCCGGCGTCGACGTCGTGATGATGCGCCAGGACCCGCCCTTCGACATGGCCTACATCACCGCGACGCACCTGCTGGAACACATCCACCCGGAGACGCTGGTGGTCAACGACCCGGCCTCGGTCCGCAATGCGCCGGAGAAGCTGTTCGTCACCCATTTCGAAGGCGTGATGCCGCCGACCCTGATTACCCGCGACGAGGCCGAGATCGCCGCCTTCCGCGAGGAGCACCGCGACATCATCCTCAAGCCGCTGTTCGGCAATGGCGGCGCCGGCGTCTTCCACCTGCGCGAAGACGACGAGAACCTGAACGCGCTGGTCGAAATGTTCCTGGCGTCTTCGAGGGACCCCGTTATCGCCCAGCGCTACCTGCCGGAGGTGCGGGAGGGCGACAAGCGCATCATCCTCGTCGAGGGAGAGGCCGTCGGCGCCATCAACCGCATTCCCGCCGCCGGCGAGTCGCGCGCCAACATGCATGTGGGGGGCACGCCGCTGAAAAGCGACCTGACGGCGCGGGAGACCGAAATCTGCGAGATCATCGGCCCGGCGCTGCGCGAGCGCGGGCTCACCTTTGTCGGCATCGACGTCATCGGCGGCTATCTCACCGAGATCAATGTCACCTCGCCCACCGGCATCCAGGAGATCGAGCGCTTCGACGGCGTGCGGATCGCGGCGCTCATCTGGGATGCGGTCGAGGGGCGCCTCGCCGCGAAGGACGGCGCGGGGCCGGCGCGGTGAGCCGCCGCCCGGCGGTCGCGCATGTCGCGACGGTCGCCTTCGACGGCATCGAGGTGCGCGAGGTCGATGTCCAGGTGCATCTGGGCGGCGGGATCGTGGCGTTCAACGTCGTCGGCCTGCCGGACAAGGCGGTGGCGGAAAGCCGCGAGCGGGTGCGCTCGG
>JAJECZ010000016.1 GCA_022821735.1 Alphaproteobacteria bacterium
AGCGGCGCACCGGGTGGTCCTCGATCCGCCCGATGACGCCCGTGGCGAGATTCGAAAGCGGACAGAGTTCGAGCACGACACCGCTCTCAGCCAGCAGATCGACCACCTTCTCGTCCTCTTCCGCACGGAGCGCATGGCCGACGCGGTTCACCCGGAGCGCCTCGACCGCGCCCCGGACGCTCTCCGCCCCGGCGGCCTCGCCGGCATGGGCGCTCGTGCGCAGCCCGGCCCTGCGGGCAACCTCGTACGCCGGCGCGAAGGGCTCCGGCGGGTAGAGATGCTCGGAACCGCCGATGCCGACGCCGAGAATGCCGGCTTCGGCCGCGACCTCGACGACGGCGCCAAGCGTGACGGCCGCTCGCTCGGGCCCGTGGTCGCGGACAAGGTCGGCGATCAGGTAGAGCGTGGTTTCCGGCACCCGCGCGAAGCCGCTGCGGATCGCCGCCGCCAGTCGGGCAGGCTCGAGGCCCCGGTCCGCAAACCGGCTCGGGGAGAAGAAGAGCTCGGCATAGCGGATGTTCTGGCGCGCAAGGTCGGTCGCGACGGCTTCGGCGATGAAAGTGAAGTCGTCGTAGGTCCTGAGAAAGCCGTTCTTCCAGATCCAGGCGTCGATGAAGGCCGGGAAATCGGGATAGGCAAGGCGGTCCCGCAGCGCTTCCACGGTAGGAACCGCCGGGTCCCCGCCCGCGGCCCCGACCAGTTCGAACAGCGCCGTCAGCGGAATGGCGCCCTCCAGATGCAGGTGCAGTTCCGCCTTCGGCAGGCCGGCCAGCCAGGCGTCGCGTTCCGTCATTCAGCCGCTCCTTCGCACGACTGGCTTCATGACGTCCCCGGCCCGTCCGGGTTGATCGTCAGGAACGCCGCCGCCAACGCCAGGAAGACGGCGAGCGCAAGCGCGAGGCGGCGGCGCTGCCATGCCGTGTCGGTGTGCGGACGCTTCTTTGCGCGCACCAGCTTCACCGCCGCATCCACCGCAATGCCAAGCGCGATGAGGACGGCAAGGGCGAGTATCTGGTGAAAGGCCATCGCCGCGCTCAGGCTTCGGTCCCGAATACGTCCCGCGTATGCGCGCCGAGGCCGGGCGCGGCGCTGCGCACGGGCGGCCGCTCGCCGTCCAGGCTCACCGGCAGGCCGAGCACCGGATAGCCGGTATCGGGCTCGGTCAGCACCGCGCCGAGCGCCGCCGTCTGCACGTCGTCGGCCGCCTCGCTCACCTTGTTGATCGGCGCGTGGGGCACGCCCGCCGCCTCCAGCGCCGCCCGCCAGGCGGTCCGTGGCCGGGTCAGCAGAGCCAGCTGGATGAGGGGGATCAGCCGGGCGCGGTTGGTCAGCCGGTCGCGCACGGTCGCGAACCGCGCGTCTGTCCCCCATTCGGGCCGGCCGAGGACATCGCAGAGCCGCCGGTAGAGCCGGTCGTTGCCGGCCGCGATCATGACCGGGTCGGTCGCGGTCTCGAACACCTGGTAGGGTGTCAGCATCGAATTGCCGTTGCCCTGGCGTTCCGGCTCGCGCCCGGTGAACAGGTAGTCCGAGACCGGCTGATAGACCCAGCCGAGGCCGGTCTCGAACAGCGAGACATCGACCCGGCCGCCCTTGCCCGTCCGATCGCGCCGGCGAAGCGCCGCGAGGATGCCGATGACCGCCCACATGCCGGTGCCCGGATCGACGATGGAGGCGCCGGCGCGCATGGGCGGCCCCTCGACCGGCCCGTTCATCGCCATGATGCCGGCATAGGCGTGTGCGAGCGGCTCATAGCCCGGCTTGGAGGCCAGGGGACCGGTCCGGCCGAAGGCGCCGACCTCGCAATAGACGAGGCGGGGGTTGCGCGCTTCGAGCGCCGCATGGCCGATGCTGAGCGCTTCCGCCTGGCCGGGGCGCAGATTGTGGACCAGCACATCCGCCCGCTCGACCAGCGCCAGGAACCGGGCGAGCGCCGCCTCGTCCTTGAAGTCCACCACCGCGGAGCGTTTGTTGCGGTTGAGGATATGGAAGGCAAGCGGGTGGCGCTCGCCGTCTTTCTCCACCAGCCAGAACCGGGCGTCGTCGCCGCCCGGCTTCTCGATCTTGATGACGTCGGCGCCAAGGTCGGCAAGGATCGTGCCGGCGAAGGGACCGGCGATGTTCTGGCCGATCTCGATGACGGTGAGGCCGGAAAGCGGCATGGGCGGGTGCGCTCCTGCAGGGCCCGCCGGCGGGTAGGGGGAAACCCTTGACCGCGGCGGCGGCTGACGATTCGATGGCCGGGAACTTAGCAGGGGCGTTTCATGGAGCCTAGAAAACTGGCCGCGAACCTCTTCGACGAACTCGCCGACGCCACCCATGACGGGATCGGCATCACGCGGGCGAGCTATGGCGAGGGCGAGGCGTTCGCGCACGGAGCGGTCGCGCGCGCGGCGCAGGCGCTCGGGCTCGAGGTCGAAACCGACCCGGCCTGCAACACCTACATGACGCTGCCCGGGACCGACCGCTCGGCGGCACCGGTGATGATCGGCTCGCACCTGGACTCGGTTGCCGAAGGCGGCAATTTCGACGGCGCCGCGGGCGTGGTCGCCGGCCTGGCGGCAATCGCGGCGCTCCGGCGGCAGGGAGCCGCGCCCGGCCGCGACATCCGCGTCATGGGCATCCGCGCGGAGGAGAGCGCCTGGTTCGGCACCTCCTATATCGGCAGCCGGGCCGCACTCGGCGCGCTGCCGCCGGGCGCGACGGAGACCGCCAGGCGGGCGGATACCGGGCGCACCTTGGCCGAGCACATGCGAGAGGCGGGCGGCGACCCGGACGCGCTCGACCCGCCCTTCCTCGACGCCGCCCGCGTGCATGCCTTCCTGGAGGTGCATATCGAGCAGGGCCCGGTGCTGGTCGAGCAGGGACTGCCGGTCGGCATCGTCACCGGCATACGCGGCAACCGCCGCCTGCCGGCCGCGCGCTGCATCGGCGCCTACAGCCATTGCGGCGGCATGCCGAGGCGCTCGCGGCAGGA
>JAJECZ010000217.1 GCA_022821735.1 Alphaproteobacteria bacterium
ACCAGCTCCTGCTGAAACGGCGTCAAACGCATGTCCATGGGGCCGGCGCCTCCCGCTCGCGCAAGTCATCCACAGTCCCGGACGGACGGCCCCTTGATCGCAGGCCGAATCCCCCGCACAAAGCCGCTTTATGGCCGATGCCGCTCCATACAGCTACCCGCATCGTCACCTGCTCGGCATAGAGGGCCTTGCGCCCGGCGAGATTTCGGCCCTGCTGGACCTGTCCGAGAGCTATGTCGAGCAGAGCCGCCGGGACGACAAGAAGGTGGCGGTGCTGAAGGGGCGCACCGTCATCAACGTCTTCTTCGAGACATCGACGCGTACCCGCACGAGTTTCGAGCTGGCCGGCAAAAGGCTCGGCGCGGACGTCATCAACATCTCCCCGGACATCAGCGCCATCAAGAAGGGCGAGACGCTGCTGGATACGGCGCTGACGCTCAACGCCATGCGGCCCGATCTCCTGGTTGTCCGCCACCCGCAGTCGGGCGCCGTCCACCTGCTCTCCGAAAAGGTGGACGGGGCGGTCATCAATGCGGGCGACGGCTGGCACGAGCACCCGACCCAGGCCCTGCTCGACGCGCTGACCATCCGCCGGCGCCTCGGCGGCCTCAGCGGCCTCACGGTCGCCATTTGCGGCGACATCATGCACAGCCGGGTCGCGCGCTCGAACATCCACCTCTTCAACGCCATGGGCACCCGCGTGCGGGTCGTGGCGCCGCCGACCCTGCTGCCGGCGGAGATGGACCGTTTCGGGGTCGAGGTCTTCCACGACATGCGCGCTGGCCTCGACGGCGTGGACATCGTGATGATGCTGCGCCTCCAGACGGAGCGGATGCAGGGCAGTTTCGTGCCGTCGGTGCGCGAGTATTTCCACTTTTTCGGCCTCGACGCCCGCAAGCTGGCGGCGGCGCGGCCGGATGCGCTGGTGATGCATCCGGGGCCGATGAACCGCGGCGTGGAGATCGACAGCGACGTGGCCGACGACATCCACCGCTCGCTGATCCAGGAGCAGGTGGAGATGGGCGTCGCGGTCCGCATGGCCTGCCTCGACCTGCTGACGCGCAGGCTGCAATCGAACCGCGCCGAGGCCGCGTGACCAAGCGGACGGCCCTCGTCAACGCCCGGCTTCTGGACCCGGCGAGCCGGCTGGACGCGCCGGGCGGCATATTGATCGAGGACGGGCGGATCGCCGCAGTCGGCCCGGAGGTGACCGCCGGTTCCGCCCCGGATGGCGCCGCCGTCATCGACTGCGGGGGCGCCTGCGCCGCACCGGGCCTGGTCGATATGCGGGTGCAACTCGGCGAGCCCGGCGGCGAGCACAAGGAAACCATCGACAGCGGCAGCCTGGCGGCGGCGGCCGGCGGCGTGACGGCCGTCGTGGCCCTGCCGAACACCGCGCCGGTCATCGACGATGTGAACGTCGTCGAGTTCATCGCCCGGCGCGCGCGCGAGGTCCGGCGGGTCAAGGTGTTCGCCTACGGCGCCCTCACGCGCGGCCTGAAGGGCGAGCAGCTTACCGAGCTCGGCATGTTGAGGGATGCGGGCGCACTTGCCTTCACCGATGGTCCGCGCGCGGTCTCGAGCGCCCGCGTCATGCGCCGGGCGCTGTCCTACGCACAGGCCTTCGACGCGCTCATCGTGCAGCATCCGGAAGAGCCGGAGCTGGCGCGGGGCGGCGTCGTGACCGAGGGCGAGATCGCGACGCGCCTCGGCCTGCCCGGCATCCCCGCCGCTGCGGAAGCGATGATGATCGACCGGGACCTGCGCCTGGTGGCACTGACCGGCGGGCGCTACCACGCGGCCCATGTCACAACCGCGCAGGGACTCGCTCTCATCCGCCGCGCCAGGCGCGAGGGATGGCGGGTCACCTGCGATACGGCGCCCCATTATTTCGCGCTGAACGAGACCGCTATCGGCGACTACCGGACCTTCGGCAAGGTCTCGCCGCCGCTCCGGTCGGAGGCGGACCGGCGCGCGGTGGTCGAGGCGCTGGCGGACGGCACCATCGACGCCATAGCGAGCGACCACGACCCGCAGGACCAGGAGTCGAAGCGCCTGCCCTTCGCCGATGCGGAGCCCGGAATCGTCGGCTTGGAGAGCCTGCTGCCGCTATCGCTTGAGCTCTACCATAACGGCCACATGGCGCTGCTCGATGTGCTGGAGAAGCTGACCTCTGCTCCGGCGGACCTGCTGGGCCTGCCGCTCGGCCGCCTGGCGCCGGGCCGGGCGGGCGATGTCGTGGTGTTCGACCCGGATGTTCCCGGGCGCGTCGAGGTGGACGCCTTCCGCAGCAAGTCCAAGAACTCGCCCTTCGACCGCCGTCCGGTCCAGGGCCGGGTCCTCCGCACCGTGGTGGACGGGCGCACGGTATTCGAGACCGGCTGAGAGACCGTTTGAGAGCGGGTTGCCGGCCTTGGCCCCGACGCCGGTCCCGAACGAACGGTCTCCGGGCGCGGTTTCAGCCCCGCAGGCCGGCTACGGCGTCGATTTCGACCTTCATTCCGGGCACGGCGAGTTCCGCGATACCGATGAGGGTGCTGGCGGGGCGGGCATCCCCGAAGAACTCCCGCCGGACGACATCGACCGCATGGCGGTCGTTAACGTCCGTCAGATAGACCGTCACCTTGAGGATGTCAGCGAACGAAGCGCCGGCGGCCTGCAATATCCGGTCCATGTTCTCGAACAGCCGCCTCGTCTGGGCGCCTACATCGTCCCCGCCGACGAGATTAAGGTTCTCGTCGACCGGCGCGATCCCGGACACGAACAGGAGGTCGCCGAAGCGCACGGCGTCCGTGTAGTGGCTGATGGGCTCGTTCAGCCCTTCGATGCGGAACTCTTCCCGTTCCCGTACGGGCATGGCTGCGCCCTCCTCCACCCGGCGGCCTACTGCGACGAGCGGAGCCTCGGGTCGAGCACGTCGCGTAGCGCATCGCCGAACAGGTTGAAACCGAACACGGCAAGCGTGATCGCAAGGCCCGGGAAGACGGCGACCCAGGGCGCGCTCTCGGCAAACTCCTCCGCTCCGCCCTGCAGCATCAGCCCCCAGGCCGGCGTCGGCTCCTGCACGCCGAGGCCGAGATAGGACAGCGACGCCTCGGTCAGGATCGCCTGCCCGACAAAGGCCGTGACCATGATGAGGAAGGGCGCCATGACGTTCGGCGCCATGTGGCGCAGGATGATGCGCGCATGGCCGAAGCCGCAGGCCTTCGCCGCGTCGATATAGGGGATCTCGCGGATCTGGAGCGCGGAAGACCGCACCACCCGCGCGCATCTGGGCACGAAGGGCACGATGATCGCCAGGATCACGTTCTCCGTGCCGGTGCCGAGGATCGACACCACCGCCAGTGCCATGATGACCAGCGGGAACGCCATGAAGACATCCATGACGCGCTGGAAGATGAGGTCGAACAGGCCCCCGAAATAGGCGCTGGAAACGCCCAGTATGAGGCCGAGGAAGCCGCCGACCGCCGCCGAGGCGAAGCCGACGAACAGCGCCGTGCGGGCGCCGTAAACGATGCGGGAATAGACATCGCGCCCGAGCATGTCGGTGCCGAAGATGAAGTTCCCGTCCGGCGGCACCAGCATGTATTCGTAGGAGTTCGCGACCGGATCGTAAGGCGTCACGAAGCCCGCGAAGGCCGCCATCAGGATCATGAGTATGACGATGAGCGCTCCGGCAACGCCGATCGGCTGCTTGCGCGCCGTCTCGCGCAGCTTCACATGCCACGGCTTGAAGGCCGCGGGCTCCTCGAACATGGCTACCGCAAGGCTGCCCTGGGAAACAGTCGCCATAGGACCTGCCCTCCTAACTGTAGCGGATGCGCGGGTCGAGCACCGCGTAGAGGATATCGACCACCAGGTTGACGAGGACGAAGATGGTGACCACCAGCATGACCAGCGACTGGGTCATCACATAGTCCTGGTTGCCGACGGATTCGACGAACAGCTTGCCGATGCCGTTCAGGTTGAAAACCTGCTCCGTCACCACAAGGCCGCCCATCAGGAAGGCGAACTCGATGCCGATGATCGTGACGACCGGAAGCATTGCGTTACGCAGCGCATGTCGGTTGATGATCATCTTCTCCAGCAGGCCCTTGGCGCGGGCCGTGCGTACATAGTCCTCACGCAGCACTTCGAGCAGGGTGGACCGCGTCATTCGGGTCGCCACGGCGGAATAGCGGTATCCGGTGGCCAATGCCGGCCATATCAGCATCGACAGGTTGTAGCCCGGATCCTCCCATAACGGCCGATAGTCGATGGGCGGCATCCAGGGCGTGCCGAGATAATGCTGCGTCGAGATAAGCAGGCCCAGGATAATGATGATGCCGAGCCAGAATGACGGGATCGCGAGGCCTGCAATGCTGATCGTGCGGACCAGGTAGTCGATCCAGGTGTTCTGCTTGATCGCCGAGATCGTGCCGAGCGGCAGGGCGATGACGATGGAAGCGAACGTCGCCATGATCGCGATCTGCAGCGAGAGTTCGAACCTGAGGCCGATCTCGTAGGCGACCGGCCGTCCGGTCCACATCGATTCGCCGAAATTGAAGGTAAAGAAGTTGACCAGAAAATCGACGAGCTGGATCGACAACGGGTCGTTCAGGCCCAGCTCCTCCTGGCAAGTCGCGAGCGCCCTCGGGTCGATGAACTCGCCGCCGCCGCCGAGCCGCAACTGGCACACATCCCCCGGCACTGCGCGGAGCAACAGAAATACCAGCACCGCCGCACCGAACAGTGTCGGGATCAGCAGCAACAGGCGCTTGACGACATATTTGTACATGAATGAACGCCTCTACGAGAGAAGGCGCCGCCCCGGAAGTCCGGGGCGGCGCGAGAGGTCGGGCGGTCAGCCGCCCAGTTCGTCCATGGTGCGCTGCTTGCGCTCCTCGTCCGGAAGGTCAAGCCACACCTGGTCCAGGGACTGGTTCAGGTAGTGCGACGGCGCGATCTTCCAGCCTTTCACGAAGGAGCGGTGCGGATTGATCTTGTGCCACCACAAGATCTGCCCGAAATGCGCCTCGTCATGCAGGACGCGCTTCTCGAACTTCCGGTAGATCTCCTTCTGCTTCGCGGGGTCGCTCTCCCGGTTCATCGCGTCGTACCACTCGTCCAGCTGCCTGTCGGTGTAGTAGCCGCGATTGTTCTTGGCCCGGTCCTGGGAGAGCCAGGCGCCCGCGTCCACGATCGGGTTCACGACGCTCTGGCAGGATGGCGCGATCGCGACATCGAACCCGTTCGGGTCGCGCAGGCCGGCGTACCACGGGCCGGACGGCAGGACTTCCTGCTCGACATTCAGGCCGATCTGGCGCCACTGGTCCAGCATCCAGGTGCCGACCACCTTGTAGGGCTGGTCCACGGCGCGGTTCCAGATCTTGAACGATGCGCCCTCGGCGCCTGCCGCCTTGAGCAACTCGCGCGCCTTCGCACGGCTCTTCTCGACGTCGGGCCAGTAGCCGTAATAGGTCTTGAGCGTCTCCTCGTCCGTCGCCACCGGATCGCTCGGGAAGGCAAGGCCGCCGACCGTCTTCACGATCGCGATCTTGGACAGGTATTTCGACGCGCCCCAGCGGTCGAGGCCGAGCGTCAGCGCCTGCCTCACGCGCTTATCCTGGAAGAGCGGCCTGTTCTGGTTCGCCGCATAGCCGAAGGTGCAGTTCCAGGCGCTTTCCTGCACCGTGATGCCGTCGCCGAGCGCCTTGACGAGATCGTCGCGGGATTTCGGCGGGAAGGCGCGGAACTCGATATCGGCGCGCCCGCCGCGGATCGCCTGGAGGCGGACCGACATTTTCGGCGCGGAGATCGCGACATAGCCGTCGAGATAGGGCTTGCCCTCGTGGTGGTAGCCTTCATAGCGTTTGCCCTTCACGAACGCGCCGGGCTGGTGCTCGACGAAGGTGAAGGCGCCCGTGCCGTTGATGTTCTTCTGGTGCCAGCTCATCCCGTCTTCACGCTCGAGGTCCTTCTTCGCATAGACGAAGTTGAACGGCGTCGCGATGAGCGGAATGAAACCGGGCGAAGCATGCTTCAGGTCGAACTGGACGGTGAAGTCGTCCGGCGCCGAAACCTTCTCGATGGCCGCGAAGAAGCTGACGCGGCTGCTGAGGACGCCTTCCGGCGGGAAGACGATCTTGTTGTAGGTCGCCACGATGTCGTGCGCCGTCAGCGGCGTGCCGTCGTGGAACTTCACGCCCTGCCGGATCTTGAAGGTGTAGGTCTTGCCTTCGTTTGTCGGCGCCGGAATGTCGCCTTCGCAGAGGTCGCAGATGAAGTCCGTCGTCGACTGCGGATTTTCCGGGTTGATGCGGATCAGCAGGCTGTAGAACGGCCGGATCGGATGGATCATGCCGAAGGTCGACTCCCGGTGCCCGTCATAGGACGGGATTTTCGAGCCGACGACGATGCGCAACACGCCGCCCATCTTCGGCTCCTCCGCCGACGCCGCCACGACGCCGCCAGCCGCAACGGCCGCGCCGAGACCGGCCGCCAAAGCCAATCTGGTGAAACTCGTTTTCATGGCAGACACGCTACCTCCCTGTTTATCGGGCCCCTTGCCGAGGCCCGGCTGCGTGGCAGGCGCCGTAACGCCCCCTTTTCCGCCCTTGCGCCCTGGCGCACTCCCGGACGGCGTCCCGTTGCTACACCTCCGTGCAGGCAACCCAGTGGCCCGGCTTGACCTCGCGGAAAGCCGGGAACGCGTTCGGGCAGCCTTCGACCGCGATATCGCAGCGCGGATGGAAGACGCAGCCCGAAGGCGGATTGATCGGGCTCGGAATCTCGCCCTTGATGACCTGGTGCGCGCGGGCCTGCTCGACCACCGGATCGGGGATCGGAACCGCCTCAAGCAGCGCCCTCGTATAGGGGTGCATCGGGTTGTCGAACAGCTCGTCCGTCTCGGCGAGCTCGACCATCTTGCCCAGATACATCACCGCCACCCGATGGCAGATATGGCGCACCACCGAAAGGTCGTGGCTGATGAACAGGTATGTCAGGTCGAACTGGTCCCGCAGGTCTTCCAGAAGGTTGATGACCTGCGCCTGGATCGACACGTCGAGCGCCGATACCGCCTCATCGCAGACGATGAAGTCCGGCTCGAGCCCGAGCGCCCGCGCAATGCCCACGCGCTGTCGCTGGCCGCCCGACATCTCGTGCGGGTAACGGTCCGCGAAAGCGGGGTTCAGGCCGCAGACCGCGAGCAGTTCGCGCACCCGGTCCTCGCGTTTCGCCTTGTCCGGGATCAGGCCGTGGACGCGGATCGGCTCGCCGATGATCTCGCCGATCTTGAGACGGGGATTGAGTGAGCTGTACGGGTCCTGGAAGATCACCTGGATGCGCCGCCGCATGGAGCGGAGCGCCTCGCCGCGCAGCCCGCCCAGTTCCTGCCCCTCGAAGGTGATGGATCCCGCCGTCGGCCGCTCCAGCTGAAGGATGCAACGCCCGGTCGTGGTCTTGCCGCAGCCGGACTCCCCGACAAGGCCCAGGGTCTCGCCCCGGCGGATTTCGAAATCGATCCCGTCCACCGCCTTCACATGCGCGACGACGCGGCGCATGACGATGCCTTCCGTCACCGGAAAGTGCATCTTGAGGCCGTTCACCCCGATAAGAACGTCTTCGGATACGGTTCCCCGGTGACTCGCCTGGGTCGCAATGTCGTTCATGCTACCTGCTCCAGCCCCGCGGCGATCTCCTGCGAGCGGAAGCAGGCGGCCCTGTGCCCTTCTCCGACGCTTTCAAGCTCCGGGAAGGACTGGGCGCATTGCTCTTGCGCATAACGGCAGCGCGGCCGGAACGAGCAGCTTCCGTCGAGGCGCGTCAGGTCCGGCGGCTGGCCCTCGACCGGGTCGAGCTTGGCGCTGCGCTGCTGGTCCACGCGCGGCACGGAGTTGAGCAGGGCCAGCGTGTAGGGATGGCGCGGCCGGTGATAGACGTCCTCGGCGCTGCCTTCCTCGATGATCTTGCCCGCATACATCACGTTCACCCGGTCCGCGTAGCGGGCCACGACGCCGAGATTGTGAGTGATGATAATCATCGCCACACCAAGCTCGCGGGTCAGGTTCTTCATCAGCTCCAGGATCTGCGCCTGGATGGTGACATCGAGCGCCGTCGTGGGCTCGTCCGCTATGATCAGCTTGGGCTCGCAGGCGAGCGCCATCGCGATCATCACGCGCTGGCGCATCCCGCCCGAAAGATGGTGCGGATACTGGTTGAGCCGGCGCGGCGGATCGGAGATGCCCACCATCTCCATCAGTTCAAGCGAGCGCGACGCCGCCCTCTCCTCGCTATAGCCGAGATGGTGGATGACGGTCTCGGTCAACTGCGTGCCGATGGACAGCACGGGATTGAGCGAGGTCATCGGTTCCTGGAAGATCATGCCGATATGGCGCCCGCGCACGTCGCGAATTTCGCTGTCGCTGAGCTCCAGCAGGTTGCGGCCCATGAAGCCGATGCGCCCGCCGACGATCTTGCCCGGCGGGTCCGCCACCAGCCGTAATATGGACAGCGCGGACACGGACTTGCCGCAGCCGGACTCGCCGACCACCGCCACCGTCTCGCCTTCTTCCACCGTATAGGAAATGCCGTCCACGGCGAGAACCGTCCCCGCCGATGTGAAGAACTGGGTCTTCAACTCGTCAATTTCGAGAAGAGCCACTCAACCTCCCGACCTGTCCCGGATCGACGCCCCACGCTTGAATTCGGGACCGTATGCATAGCATTCATCCTTGTCAATCGCGCCCCATGCGGCCCATGGTGGCAGCGATGCGGGTATGTCTTTGCAACGATCTTTCGGTCCAGGCCGTGGAGGGCGCCCTCGGGGCAGGCGCGCGCCGCGTGGCGGAGATATTCCGCCGCAATGCCTGCGCTCCGGTCTGCGGACAGTGCGTCGAAGCGATCCGCACCATGCTCGACCGCGCAAGGGAGGACGAAGAGGAATGAGCGCTGAAGCCCGGGAGGTGGGGCCCAACCGGTTCCGTGAAAGCTACGGACGCTATTTCGAGGACTTTGCCGTCGGCCATATCTACGAGCACCGGCCGGGGCGTACCATCACCGAGAGCGACAACACCTGGTTCACCCTGCTGACGATGAACCAGCACCCGATCCATTTCGACAAGGAATATGCGCGCCACAGCGAGTTCGGCCGGCCGCTGGTCAACTCCACCTTCACGCTGTCGCTGGTCGCGGGCATGTCGGTATCGGATACGAGCCAGAAGGCCATCGCCAATCTCGGCTGGACCGATATCGCGCTCACCGCTCCGGTGTTCGTCGGCGACACCATATACGCGGAGTCCGAAGTGCTGGAGAAACGCAAGAGCCGCTCGCGCCCGACCCAGGGGATCGTACGCATCGCGACGCGGGGCCTCAAGGCGGACGGGACGGTCTTCATGAGCTTCGAGCGCAACATGCTGGTCCCGAAACGCGGCCATGCCGTCGATGACAAGGCGGGATACTGACGCCATGAACGCTCCCTCCCCCGATACCGCCGGCATCGAAGCCGCCCTGCTCGACGCGGTGGACAAGTTCCTCGACCGCGACGTGCGCCCGCATGTGCTGGCGCTGGAACACAGCGATACCTGGCCCGCGGACATCGTTGAGCGCATGAAGGAACTCGGCCTCTTCGGCGCCATCATCCCGGAGGAATACGGTGGTCTCGGCCTCGGCGCCTCGATCTATGCCCGCATCGTCGAGCGGGTCTCGGCCGTCTGGATGTCGCTCTCCGGCATCTTCAACTCGCATCTCATCATGTCGGCGGCCGTGCTGCGCTTCGGCACGGAGGAGCAGAAGCGGACCTGGCTGCCGCGCTTCGCCTCCGGCGAAATCCGCGGCGGACTTGCGCTGACCGAGCCGAATTGCGGCACAGACCTGCAGGCGATCCGCACGACGGCGCGGCGCGACGGCGACGACTATGTCGTGAACGGCACCAAGATCTGGATTTCGAACGGTATCCACGGCTCCTGCTTCGCGCTTCTCGTCAAGACGGACCCCGGGGCGAGCCCGCGCCACCGGGGCATGAGCCTCTTCCTCGCCGAGAAGGGGCCCGGCTTCACCGTTAGCCGGAAGCTGGAAAAGCTCGGCTACAAGGGCATCGATTCCGCCGAGCTGATTTTCGAGGACTACCGGATACCCGCCGCCCGCCTGATCGGGCTGGAGGAGGGAAAGGGGCTGCGCCACGCGCTAGGCGGCCTCGAACTCGGCCGGATCAACGTCGCCGCCCGAGGCGTCGGGGTTGCCCGCGCCGCCATGGAAGACGCGCTGCGCTACGCCCAGCAGCGCGAGACCTTCGGCCAGCCGATCGCGCAGCACCAGGCCATCCAGATCAAGCTCGCCGACATGGCAACGAGGGTGGAAGCCGCCCGGCTGCTGGTCGAACAGGCCGCCCGCGCCTATGACGCCGGCGAGCGCTGCGACATGGAGGCCGGCATGGCCAAGCTCTTTGCTTCCGAAGCCGCGGTCGAGAACAGCATGGAGGCGATGCGCGTCCACGGCGCCTACGGCTACTCCAAGGAAATGCATGTCGAGCGCTACTACCGGGACGCGCCGCTGCTGGCCATCGGCGAAGGCACCAACGAGTTGCAGCGCATCATCATCGCGCGCCAGCTCGTAGAGCGGAATCCGGCCTGAACGGGCGGGCCGGGCCATAGCGGAGCTTGTGCGGCTCGACTGGGACGACCGGGGTGCGGCGGGGCGCGTCGCGCGGGTCACTTTCGACAACCCCGAAAAGCGCAATGCGCTCGGCCTCGAAGGCAAGCGGCGCTTCGTCGAGGTGCTGACCGCGCTCCGCCACGAGGACCGACTGCGCGCACTGGTCATCACGGGCGCCGGCGACAAGTCCTTCGTCGGCGGCACCGACATCGCCGAGATGGCCGCCTTCACGCCGGCGGAGGCAGAGGCGTCGGCCACGTTGACACACCGCGTCTGCGACGCGGTGCGCAGCTTCCCGATGCCGGTGATCGCGCGGATCAACGGCTATTGCTTCGGCTCGGGCATGGAACTTGCTGCCTGCGCCGACATGCGCGCCGGGGCCGACCACGCGCTGTTCGGCATGCCGGAAACGAGGCTCGGCATCCCGTCCGGCATGGAGGCGTCGGTGCTGCCCCGGCTGATCGGCTGGGGCAAGGCATGCGAACTGGTGCTCACCGGCGACCGGATCGATGCGGAGGAGGCGCACCGCATCGGCTTTCTCGAGCGCATTACCCCTCTCGCTGGACTGGACGGTGCGGTCGAGGGCTGGATCGACTCCCTGCTTGCCTGCGGCCCGAGGGCGCTCGCCATCCAGAAGCGGCTCATCATCGACTGGGACCGGATGTCGCCGACCGACGGCGCCCGCGCCGGCATCCAGGCCTATGTGGACGCCTATCGGACCGACGAACCGGCCCGCATGATGACCGCCTTCCTCAACCGCCGCCACGCGCCGGCGCCCGACTGACGCAACACCGCCTTCTTCTAGATCCGTCCTTCTTCCACTGCGTGGCAGGCGGCCTCCGACGATCCGTATCGTTTCAGCGCCGGAGTCTCGGCGCGGCAGCGGTCGTTGGCGAAGGGGCAGCGGGGGTGGAAGTGGCAGCCGGGGGGCGGGTCGAGCGGGTTCGGCACTTCGCCGCCCATCGGCTCGCGCGCATGGCCGGACATGGCGAGGTCCGGAATCGCGTCCAGCAGCATTTGCGTATAGGGATGGCGCGGCGCGGAGAACAGCGTTGTGGAAGCCGCAATCTCGACGATGCGGCCGAGATACATGACGCCCACGCGGTCCGAGATATGGCGCACGGCCGCCAGATTGTGGCTGATGAACAGATAGGTCAGCCCGAGTTCGTCCTGCAGGTCCCGCATTAGGTTCAGGATCTGCGCCTGGACGGAGACATCGAGCGCCGAGGTCGGCTCGTCGCAAACCAGGAATTCCGGATTGCTGGAAAGGGCGCGGGCAATCGAAATGCGCTGGCGCTGGCCGCCGGAAAACTCGTGCGGATACTTCTCGCCGTCCGCCGGCGAAAGGCCCACTTGCGACAGCAAGCCGCCGACCCGCTCGCTCAGTTCCGACCGTCCATTCGCCAACCCGAATGCCCGGAGAGGCTCCGCAACGATGTCGTTCACCCGCCATCGCGGATTGAGGCTGGCATAGGGGTCCTGGAAGATCATCTGCATCCGGCGCCGGCTGCGGGCGCGCTCGGCCGCCGGGAGCCCGGTGAGGTCCAGGCCGTCGAACAGCACGCGCCCGGAAGTCGGACGGTAGAGGCCCACGACCAGCCGGGCGACAGTGGACTTCCCGCAGCCGGACTCGCCGACGAGCGCCAGCGTTTCCCCCTTCGCGACCGAAAAGGAAACGCCGTCCACGGCCTTCAGGAAAACACGCGGACTGCGCTCGATCGTGCGCGAGAGCCAGGGCTTCGAGACATCGAAATGCCGCGCAACCGCCTCTGCGGCAACGAAGTCAGCGGAGCTTGGGGTTGAGGGCATCGCGCAGCCAGTCGCCGAGCAGGTTGACGGAAAGCACCAGCACCGCGAGCGTCACGCCGGGAAAGATCGTCACCCACCATTCGCCGGAGAACAGGAAGTCGTTCCCGATGCGGATAAGGGTTCCGAGAGACGGCTCCGTCGGCGGCACGCCGATGCCGAGAAAGGACAGCGTCGCCTCCGTGATGATGGCGACGGCGAGATGGATCGTGGCAATAACCAACACAGGGCCCATCGCGTTGGGGAGGATATGGCGGAGCATGATGCTCGCCGAGGAAATGCCGATCAGCCGCGCCGCCTGGACATATTCCTTGTTCTTCTCGACAAGCGTCGAGCCGCGCACCGTGCGCGCATACTGCACCCATCCGGAAATGCCGATGGAGAGCACCAGCACA
>JAJECZ010000253.1 GCA_022821735.1 Alphaproteobacteria bacterium
CTCCAACTCAAGACGCGCAATCTTCTCACCGGAGGTCTCGGACCCCGCCACCCGCAACGGGTCAAACGGCTCGGAACGACTCATACAAAGCTTGACTCATTTTTCGATTCCAACGTCAACCCCTCCTGGGCTGTTACGACACTTCCTGACATTTCATGACATGTTCCGGAAGACCGCCCTGCGCTTCCGGGCAGGAGGGCGGCAGGCGGTTTTGACAGCCGGCGCGGCAGGGCCGACAATCGCTGCGGGGTATCGGTCAGCCGGAAATACGGAGGGGAGACGGTTCGATGGGAATGCTTGACGGACGGGTTGCGATCTGCACCGGGTCGGGGCGCGGCGTCGGCGCCGAAGTCGCGAAGATGATGGCGGCGAACGGCGCGAGCGTCATCGTCAACGATCCCGGCGTCGGCGGCGGCGGCGAGGGCGGCGACCGGACGCCGGCCCAGGAGGTCGCGGACGAGATCAGGGCGGCGGGCGGCAAGGCCGCGGCGAATTTCGGCTCGGTGGCCAAATTCGAGGACTGCCTCGACATGGTGCAGCAGGCGCGCGACGAGTTCGGCGGGCTGCACATCGTCTTCAACCCCGCCGGCATCCTGCGCGACCGCATGTTCCACAAGATGTCGCCGGAAGACTGGCAGGCGGTCATCGACGTCCACCTGACCGGCCACTTCAACGTCAACCGGGCGGCGATCAACCTGTTCCGCGAGCAGGAATACGGGCGCATCATCATGGTCTCCTCGACCTCCGGCCTGCTCGGCAATATCGGCCAGGCCAATTACGGCGCGGCGAAGCTCGGCATCGTGGCGCTCGCGCGCATCGTGGCGATGGAGAACGCATCGAAGAACGTGACCGCGAACGTCATCGCGCCCTCGGCCGACACGCGCATGACCCGCAGCGTGCCGACGCCCAAGGACCCTGCGGCGGCGGCGATCCGGGACGAGCGGCTGAGGCTCAGCCGGGCGGACGCCATCGCGCCGCTCTGCACCTTCCTCGCCTCGGAGGACGCGGGCTATGTCAGCGGGCAGGTGTTCCACCAGCGCGCCGGCGAGCTCACGCTCTACGGCCATTCCCGCCCGGTGCGAACGGTCCACCGCAACGGCAACTGGACGCCGGAGAGCATCGCCGAGGTCGCCATGCCGTCGCTCTCCGGGCAGTTCTTCGAAATCGCGAACTCCCGCAGTGTCCATTCCGGGATGCCGATGGCATGATGGACGCCGTCCTGCCCAAGGAAGGAAACGCCATGCAATCCAACGGCTGGATCGGGAGCGAAGCCGAGCTGGAGGCGCTCTACGAGATGCCCCCCAGGCGGCGCGCGATCCTCAAGGAGATCGACCATATCTCCGACCACTACCGCGCCTTCATAGACGCCGCGCCCTTCGTCGTGCTGGCGACGGTCGGGCCGGAGGGGCTCGACTGCAGCCCGCGCGGCGACCCGGCAGGGTTCATCCAGGTGCAGGATTCGAAGACCGTGCTGCTGCCGGACCGGCGGGGCAACAACCGGCTCGACAGCCTGCGCAACATCGTCCGCGACCCGCGCGTGTCGCTGCTCTTCCTCATTCCCGGCGTCGGCGAGACGCTGCGCATCAACGGGCGCGGGCGCATCGGCACGGACCCGGACCTGCTGGCGCGGTTCGAGATGAGGGGGCAGCTGCCGCGCAGCGTGCTCTCGGTCGCCGTGGACCGGGTCTATATCCAGTGCCCGAAGGCGCTCGTCCGCTCGCGCCTCTGGGACCCTGAAAGGCGCGTGCCCCGCAAGTCCCTGCCGACGCTGGGCCAGATCATGGAAGCGCTCGACACCGAGGGCGAGTTCGAGGCGAAGTCCTGGGACCGCGCCTATTCGGCCGAGCTGGAGAAGACGATCTACTAGGCGGTCAGCTCCGGCCGGCGGTCGGCCCAGGGCGCGGTCCGTTCGAAGGCGGCCGCCGCCTGCAGCACCCGCCGGTCCTCATGCAGGCGGCCGACGATCTGGAGGCCGACGGGCAACCCGTCCCGGGTGAAACCGCAGGGCACGCTGGCGGCCGGGTTGCCGGTCGCGTTGAACGGGAAGCTGAACGGGGTCCACGCAAACAGGTCCTCCGCCTCGAAGCGGCCGGGCTCGGGCGCCACCCGGCCCACCGGGAATGCAGGGACGGCGGTCGCGGGCGTGAGAAGGAGGTCCCAGCTTTCGAAGAACTTCGCCGCCCGGTCGCAGAAGGCGAGCCGCTCGATCCGGGCCTGCACATAGTCCACGGCGCTGTACTCCATGCCGCGGCGCACCATATGCACGAGGCCCGGGTCCATCCGGGATTCCCATTCGTCGAGATACTGGACCAGGCCGCCCGCGACGGCGCTCTGGTAGAGCACGATGAAGAAATCGGTCGCATCGCCGAGGCCGGGGTCGCCCTCCTCCACCTCGGCGCCGAGTTCGGCGAAACGGGCGGCCGCCCGCGCCGTCGCCTCCGCGACCTCCGGGTCCACCTCGGCATAGCCGAGGGTCGGGCTCCAGAACACCCTGAGGCCGGCGACGCCGTCATGCAGGCCGGCAAGGAAGTCCTGCGGCGGAACGGGCTGGCTGAAGCGGTCGGCCGGGTCGTAGCCGGCGATGGCGCTCAGCATCAGCGCCGCATCTGAAACGGTGCGCGTCATCGGGCCGAGATGGGACAGGAGGCCGTTATGCGGCATCGGCAGGTAGGGGACGAGGCCGATGGTCGGCTTGATGCCGAATATGCCCGCAAACGAGGACGGGATGCGGATCGAGCCGCCGCCGTCGCCGCCCTGCGCGAGCGGCCCCAGGCCCGCGGCCGCCTGCGCCGCCGCGCCGCCGCTCGACCCGCCGGGCGTGCGCTCGAGGTTCCAGGGGTTGCGGGTGATGCCGGTGGCGGGGCTGTCGGTCGCGCCCTTCCAGCCGAACTCCGGCGTCGTCGTCTTGCCGAGGAAGACGCCGCCCGCGTCCCGGAGCCGGCGCTCGAGCGGCGTGTCGTCTTCCGGGACGTTGTGCTCGAAGATCTTCGAGCCGCGCATGGTGCGCACGCCCTTGCTCGGCTGGAGGTCCTTGATCGAATAGGGGATGCCGTGCAGCAGCCCGAGGGGTCGGCCCTGCATGACGGCATCTTCCGCCGCCTGCGCCTGCTCCAGCGCGATTTCCGGCGTCGGCGTGCAGAAGCAGTTGAGGGCCGGATTGAGCGCCTCGATCCGGGCGATCACCGCTTGCGCAAGCTCCACCGGCGAGAGGCGGCGGGCGCGAATGTCGGCGGCGAGATCGACCGCGGAGCGAAAACAGAGGTCTTCGTCCTGCATGGCAAGGCTCTCCAGATCAATATGGCGCCCGCCGCCCTTTTCGCAGGGCGGCGGGCGTACGGCAGACGTGGCGGCGCCTAGTTCTTCTGAATGTTCCAGAAGAAGGCGTCGGTCGAGGGGATCACCCCGCTCACGTCGTTCCGGTAGGCGCGGTAGAAGAAATACTGCCCCAGAGGAATGTAGGTGACATATTCCATCGCGCGCTCCTGCATCCGCCGGGAAAGCGTGACCAGCGTCTCCGGGTCGGCTTCATTGGAGAATTTCGCCCTGAGTTCCTGGAGTTCCTCGTCGCAGGGCCAACCGAACCAGGCGGCATCGCAGGCGCCCGAGACGCCGTTGTGCATCATCGGGTTAAGCAGCATGTTCGCTGGCCAGGCCGTGTGGAACAGGTTCCAGCCGCCGTCGGCCGGGGCCTTCTTCTCGGCCCGGCGCGAGGTCAGGGTGGACCAGTCCATCGCCTGGTCGTCCACATTGACGCCGATCTCGCGCAGCAGCGCGGCACTGACGAGGCTTGCCGAGTGGAGCTGCGGGATGTCGGTCGGATGCAGGAGAACAACAGGTTCCCCGTTGTAACCGGACTCGGCGAGCAGCTTCTTCGCCGCCTCGAGGTCCTGGTTCATCAGCCGTCCCGAGCCGAGGTCGCTGGCATGCGGCGTGTCGCAGATGAACATCGCCGGACAAGTGCGCCACGAGCCTTCCAGCGAGCTGTTCGCCAGCTGGTAGGTGGCCTGGTCCGCCATCAGCTGGAGGGCCTGGCGGGCCTTCACATTGTCGAAGGGCGGGTGCAGGTGGTTGATGACGAGCCAAGGCTGCCAGCCGAGCCCGTCCGTCGGCTCCACGGTGACGCCTTCGGCGGCGTTGAGCTGTGGCACGAGGTCCGCCGGGACGTTCTCGATGAGGTCGATCTCGCCCGCGACGAGCGCGTTCGCCGTAGTCTGCGAATCGGGAATGTACTGCCAGACAAGGCGGTCGAAATGGACGACCTTGCCGCCCGCCGTCTCGCTGGCCGGTTCCGCGCGCGGCACATAGTCCGCGTTCTTCTCGTAAACGACCTTGCTGCCGGGCACCCATTCGTCTTCCAGAATCCTGAAGGGCCCCGAGCCGACCATCTCCTTGATCTGCTCGTGCGGATCGGTCATCGCGACCCGCTCCGGCATCATGAAAGGCACATTCGCGTTCTTCTTGCCGAGGGCGGCGATGGCCAGAGCCCAGGGGTTCTTGAGCGTCATCACGATGGTGCGGTCGTCCGCCGCCACCATCGTGTCGACCCGCTCCATGAGGAGCTGTCCGAACACGTCGCGCTGGCCCCACCGGTTGATGGAGGCCACGCAGTCCTTCGCGGTCACCGGCGTCCCGTCATGCCAGTTGAGGCCGTCGCGGAGCGTGATGGTGTAAACGAGCCCGTCATCACTCACGGTATAGCCTTCCGCCATTTGCGGCTGGACGTTGAAATCCGCGTCCGTGGCGAACAGCGTGTCGTAGACCGCGTAGCCGTGGTTGCTGGTGATGAGCGCCGTGGTCCAGATGGGGTCGATATTCTTCAGGTCGGCGTGGATGGCCACGTTGAGTTCGGTCTGTCCCGCTGCCGGGAAGGCGAGAGCGAGGCTGAGCGCCGCCGCCGGCACGATGCCCCGCGCCCTTCGGGCCAACCAGTTGCGAGGTAGGTTCGGCATGGTTCCGTCTCCTTCCGGGTTGTGCCTGGATTCCGCCGCGCTACCGGTCGGCCGTTGCCACGGTCGCGGCCTCCTCCCCGAGCCATTACACGCCGGAACCGGCCCGCCTGCAATCCGGATGAATGTCCTGCCTGTCGGTCGGTTCAGTCCGCAGCGTCCCTTGCGCCCAGAGCCTCGTTGATCCGTGGCATCACCTCGTCCGCCATGAGCCGCATGGAGTTCTTCATGCAGTCTTTCCGGTCGTCCCAGTCGTGGGCCGCGTAGAGAAGCGTGCCGAAATCCCCGACCTTCTCGCGCAGGGCCAGCACCTTCCGCGCGACCGTTTCCGGGCTGCCGTACACCACGAGATTGTCCCGCAGGGCCTCGTGCGTCAGCTCGTTCGGGTCGTCGCCCTGCTCGACCACAAAGGCCGCCCGCAAATCCGCACGCTCGAAGATCGTGCACAAATACTCGTAGTAGAAGTCGTACGGCCCGCCTGGCCTCCTGACGAAGGCCGCCGCTTCCCCGTCGGTGTCGGCGACATAGATGCTGCGCGCGACCCGCCACAGGTTCCGGTCGGCCTCGATCCCGGACTGCTCCGCGCCCTTGAGATAGGCCGGCCAGTGGGACGCCACCGACCACTCCCCGACGAAGTTCGCAGAGACGGGAATGTATCCGCGCGACCCTGCGAAGGTCATCGAACCCGAGAAAGGACTCATCCCGGAGACCGCTATGGGCGGATGAGGCTGCTGGAACGGCTTCGCCACATATCCGAGCTTGATGTCGTGATGGGTCCAGTCGGGCATCCGGATGTTCCAGTATTTACCCTTGATGTCGTAGGGAGGGTCGCCCTTCCAGAGGGCCAGGATGTGGTCGAGGGCCTCGACCATCATTTCGTTCCGGTCCGCATCCATGACGCCGAAAAGCTCGAAGTCCGACGGCAGCCCACCCGGTCCGACGCCCATGATGAAGCGGCCCTCGGACATGTGGTCGAACATGGCGGCCTGACCGGCCGTCACGCCCGGATGATATTGCGGCATGCAGATCACGCCGGTGCCGAAGGTAATCTGGCGGGTCCGGTGGATCAGGCTCGACAGAAACTGGAGCGGCGACGTAATCGGCTCCACTGCGGAGGTGTAGTGCTCGCCGACCCAAGCTTCGGAATATCCGAGTTCATCGGCGTAGATGATGGCCTCCGCGTCCTCTTCCAGCGTCGTGTGGTAGTCCCTGTCGATGTGGTGCAGGGGCATCATGAAGTAGCCGAGCTTCATCGGTTTTCTCCCGCACTTGGCCGCAACGCTGCCGGCAGGTTGCAACCCGGCTCCTCCGACTGTCAATCGGCGCCGGCCCCCGGAGCGGAGCCCGGGCTAGATGTCCGTCTCGACGAAGCGCATGGCCTGCCGGGCCGTGCGGCGCACCATCTTGCGCCGCACCGGCGAATGCAGCAGGCGGTTGAGCGCCGCAAGCGCCAGTTCGCCGGACCGTCCCGCCTCGCCCGAAGCCAGCAGGCTGCGCACCGATGACGCCGTCTTCACCAGATGGACGGAGACGATGTAGCGATCCTGGCCGTGGTCGAAGAGCGTTTGCTTTACCCCGGCGAAAAAGGCATCCGGATCCGCAACCGTCCAGTCCTCCGGGTCCACCTTGTCGTCCTGATGCCCGATATTGCGGCCGGCGAAACAGGCCATCTGCAGCAGTCCCGACGGCCACAGCTCCGGAAATCTGGAACAGAGGCCCAGCACCGCCTCGGCGAATGTCAGTCCGTGGGTCAGGTCGAGCCAGTCGAAATCGCTTCCATAGGGCTGGTCGAGGTCGTCCAGGTGCCTGAGGTTGAAGCGCACCATGTTGAGTGCATTGGCCCCGAGCAGGCTGCGGAAAAGGTCGAGCGCCTGCGCGCTGCCGTGCCGGGCGGTGAACGCCATCGCCCTGCTGGCGTTCAGGCCGTCATAGTCCGGCGCGGCGGGCGGCGCTCCGTTCGGTTCCGATCCGAAACTCTCAAGGGCTGCGCCGTAGCCGCGGAACTCGGGGATCAGGTCCTCGCGGAAAGCCGACACCAGACCCCTCACCAGCGAAAGCAGGACCGGCTCAGCGACGTCCTCGCCCAGCCGGCGGATCAGTGCGCCGGCCTTGGTCACATAGATGGCGGAGTGGCCGAAATCGGAATAATGGGCGAGCGCGGCCCGGGCCAGCCCGCGCTCCATGGCGCCCCAGGCATC
The DNA here is from genome assembly GCA_022821735.1 of Alphaproteobacteria bacterium. Lineage (GTDB taxonomy): Bacteria > Pseudomonadota > Alphaproteobacteria > Bin95 > Bin95 > Bin95. Next base: position 7,145 of record JAJECZ010000253.1, read on the forward strand.
GCCGGTCGCGATCGCGCCGCGGGTCAGGCGGATGGCACGAGCTTCGTCTTCCTCCTCGACCGCCCGGCAGAAAGCCTCCTCGTCCCATGCCTCGACGCCTTCGGCATAGGGGTAGCGCCGCTCCCGCAGCGTGTCCTCGGCCATGTGGCCGATGGATTCCAGCAGGCAGATAAGCCGGTCTTCGGACCCGTCCTCTTGCTCGTCGTAAAGCGCCAGCCAGTCCGCAGCGCCGGCATAGGCGTGCGTCCAGCCGAATTCCAGCCTGTCATGCGACCAGCGGATCGCCTCCCTGACGGCGCGTGCGGGATCGACGCCAAGCTGCCCGATCCGGGCGATCTCGCGCGCCAGCCGCTCGTAGTCATGGTCGCGGAAGCCCTGCTTCAGGTCGTCAAGCGATTTCGACAGGCGCTCCTCGACGGGCGGATCGACGATCTCGATCCACACATCGCCGCCGCGGATCTCAACCGGATAGACGCGCAGCCGGTCGCCGTCGCGCTGGTTCTCGCCCGTTTCCAGGTCGAACTTCCAGTTGTGCCAATTGCAGGTGAGCAGGCAATCGCCGTCGAGCGTCCCTTCGCGCAGCGGATAGCCTTCATGCGGGCAGCGGTTGTTGCAGGCGCGGATGCCTTTCACGGTGTCGAAAAGAGCGATCTGGCGGCCATCCAGCCGGAAGACCGTCCGGCCCCTGCGGCGAAGCTCCTCGACGCTGACGGCCCTGATCCAGCCTTGGTGCATCGTCGGGCCTCCCGGTAGCCATCTCCCGGAATCTAGTGCGGTTTGCCGGGATGTCACCTCACAACCCGAGCAAACGCGCCGTCGAACTGGACAGGATTTCGGCCCGCTGGGCATCCGTGAGGGG
>JAJECZ010000518.1 GCA_022821735.1 Alphaproteobacteria bacterium
CGCAATCCCCTACAATGTGACGCCGGAGCACACCGCGCGCGCCCGCGCCATCCTCGGCCCCTGCCGCTGGCTCGCGGTCGAGCAGAAGATCAGCCTGCTGGAAGATGCCGAAGCGGCCCGCGCGGCGGCGCGCAGGGAACTGGCGCGTTACATGACGCTCGACAATTACCGCAACAACTGGCTCAGGACCGGCTTCGCCGCCGGCGACATGGAAGGCGGCGGCTCCGACCGGCTGATGGACGCCATGGTGGCCTGGGGCTCCGCTGCGACGGTGGCGGAGCGGCTCCGCGCGCATTTCGACGCCGGCGCCGACCAGGTCTGCATCCAGCCGATAGCCGCTGCCGGGCCTCCCGACTGGCAGGCGCTCGAAGCCGTGCTCGCGGCAGCCGGCGGGCCGTAGCGGGCTGGGGCGGTTTCGACGGACGCCGGGTCGAATCGCAAGCCGCAGCACAACCGATTCTTGCCCGGGGCCGTTCAATGGCATAATTCGCCCCTATTCCCCGAGGTCACGAACACGCGTCCTGCCATAGAGGAGGGATCGCAATGGGTTCCAGTCTCACCGTCCGCGGCATCGATCCCGAGGACAAGTCCTGGCTGAGGCGCGAGGCCCGGCAGGTCGGGGTGTCGATGGAAGAGTTCGTGCGCCGCCTGATTCGCGAAAAGCGCGAGAAGAACGAATGCCGGCTCAAGCCGTCCGAGGCGTTCGCCCGGTATTTCGGACCCGAACACGGAGTCGAGTTGCCACCTCCGGCGCGTTCCGGGTACAGGCCGGTTTCTTTCACCGATGAGGGTGAAGCGTGACGGCGCCGCTGGGCTGGCTCATCGATACGAATGTCGTCTCCGAAATGATGCGGCCAAGCCCGGACCCCAGGGTTGCCGCCTTTCTCGATTCGATTGCCGATGAAGGTATCGGTATGGCGTCCATCACGGCTTGGGAGATACTCGACGGTATCGGTCGTCTCGCTCCCGGTCGGCGCCGGAACGATCTCGCCAGGCGGTTCTGGAGTCTCCTGGACACGCTGTTCGAGGGCCGGGTCGTCGATTGGTCGCTGGCCGACGCCCGGGCATGCGCCCGGATCATGGAAGCGAAGCGCCGGCGCGGCGAGCCGCTGGACGACCATGTGCCTGACGAGTTTCTTGCGGCAGCGGCGGCTTGTCGTGGGCTGACGGTCGTGATGAGAAATGCGGGCGAGTTCCGCAACACCGGTGTCGAAACCGCCGATCCCTGGATCGCGGCACCGCGCTGACCTTCGTTTCCGCCGGCGGCACGGGAGACGCTCGAAGCACCGGTTGCCGCGACCGGGGGCCGTGGCGGCTTCCGCGCGGCGGCCTTGAACGACGGAGCCGGTGCGCCTAAACCGCTCATGCGCGCTTCCGGAGGAGGGGGCCCATGACCGACAATGAGACGCCCGCCTGGCACGGCACCACGATCCTCTCGGTGCGCAAGGGCGGCCGGGTGGTGATCGCCGGCGACGGGCAGGTCACGCTCGGGCCGACCGTGCTGAAGGCGAACGCGCGCAAGGTGCGCTCCCTCGGCGACGGCAAGGTGATCGCGGGCTTCGCGGGCGCGACGGCCGACGCCTTCGCGCTGTTCGAGCGCCTCGAAGGCAAGCTGGAGCAATACAAGGGCCAGCTGGCGCGGGCCTGCGTCGAGATGGCGAAGGACTGGCGCACGGACCGCTATCTGCGCCGGCTGGAGGCGATGATGGCGGTGGCCGACCGGGACGTGTCGCTGGTGCTGACCGGCAATGGCGACGTGCTGGAGCCGGAGGACGGGCTGATCGGCATCGGCTCGGGCGGCGCCTTCGCGCTTGCGGCCGCGCGCGCCCTGCATCCGATAGACGGCATCGACGCGGAGGCCGTGGCAAGGCGCGCCATGGAAATCGCGGCGGGCATCTGCATCTATACGAATGAGACGCTGACCGTCGAGAGCCTGGAGACGCCGTGACCTCGTTCAGCCCCCGGGAGATCGTTTCCGAACTCGACCGCTTCATCGTCGGCCAGGACGACGCCAAGCGCGCCGTGGCGATTGCGCTGCGCAACCGCTGGCGGCGCCAGCAGCTTCCCGAGGCGCTGCGCGACGAAATCCTGCCGAAGAACATACTGATGATCGGGCCGACCGGCGTCGGCAAGACCGAGATCGCGCGCCGGCTCGCGCGGCTCGCCCAGGCGCCGTTCATGAAGGTGGAGGCGACCAAGTTCACCGAGGTCAGCTATGTCGGCCGCGATGTGGAGAGCATCGTGCGCGACCTGGTCGAAATCGCCATCCACCTGACGCGCGAACGCCGGCGCAAGGAGGTCGAGGCGCAGGCCCACGGCGCCGCCGAGGAGCGGGTCATCGACGCGCTGGTCGGCAAGACGGCCGCCCAGGACACGCGCGAGAAATTCCGCAAGATGCTGCGCGACGGCCAGCTCGACGACCGCGAGATCGAGCTGGAGCTGGAGGATACGGGCGGCCTCTCGCTGCCGACCATGGACATTCCCGGCATGCCGGGCGCGCAGATGGGCATGATCAATCTCGGCGACATCTTCGGCAAGGCGATGGGCGGCGGGCGCACGAAGACGCGCAAGATGTCGGTGGCGGAGAGCTACGAGGCGCTGATCGCGGAGGAGAGCGACAAGCTGCTCGACGACGATTCGCTTACCCGCGACGCGATCCATGCGGTCGAGCAGAACGGCATCGTGTTCATCGACGAGGTGGACAAGATCTGCGCGCGTTCGGACCGCGTGGGCGCCGATGTCAGCCGCGAGGGCGTGCAGCGCGACCTGCTGCCGCTGATCGAGGGCACGACCGTCGCCACCAAGCACGGGGCGGTGAAGACCGACCATATCCTGTTCATCGCCTCCGGCGCCTTCCACCTCGCCAAGCCGGCGGACCTGCTGCCCGAACTGCAGGGCCGGCTGCCGATCCGGGTCGAGCTCGACGCGCTGACGCGCGAGGACTTCCGCCGCATCCTGACCGAGCCGGAAGCGAGCCTCATCACCCAGTACAAGGCGCTGATGGGCACGGAAGACCTCTCGCTCGACTTCACCGAGGACGCGGTGGACGCGCTGGCGGAACTCGCCGCCGACATCAACGCCCAGGTCGAGAATATCGGCGCGCGCCGCCTGCACACCGTGCTGGAGAAGCTGCTGGAGGAGATCAGCTTCACCGCCTCGGACCGCGGCGGCGAGAGCGTGACCATCGACGCCGAGGAAGTCCGCGAGCGCGTCGGCGAACTCGCCAAGAGCGCGGACCTGTCGCGGTTCATCCTGTAGGGGCCGACGCGCGGCGGGAACAGGAGCCGCGCACTTTGCCGCCCGGGCGGGCTGCGCTATGCAGGGCGGGAACGCTGCGACGGGGAGAGGGCGATGACGGAAGCTGTGCTGGTTTCGGTGGATGGCGGGGTGGGGGTGCTGACCCTCAACCGGCCGGACAAGTTCAACTGCATCTCGACCGGACTGCTGGACGGCCTCATCGCTGGCATGGACCGGTTCGAGGCCGACCCGGCGGTGCGCGCCGTGCTGCTGAACGCGAACGGCAGGCAGTTCTGCACCGGCGCCGACCTCGACGAGGTGCTCGACCGGCGCAAATCGGCCGAGACGCTCACCCCCTTCATCGGCGCCATCCACGAGGCGACGCGGCGCTTCGAGGACTCGCCGCTGCCGGTGGTGGCGGCGGTGCAGGGGCTGGCGCTCGCCGGCGGCATGGAGATCGTCGTCGCCTGCGATACCGTATTCGCCGCCGAGAGCGCGCGCATCGGCTGCCAGCACGCGCGCTACGGCCTGCCGCCGGGCGGCGGCGGCACGCAGCGCCTGGCCCGCCTGGTCGGTCTGCGCCGGGCGCTCGACCTCATGTTCACCGCCCGCTGGCTCGATTCCGCCGAGGCCGAGCGCTGGGGTCTCTTCAACCATGTCGTGCCGGACGCGGAGCTCGACGAACGCGCCCGCGCCTACTGCGCCGACCTCGCCGCCAAGAGCCGCCACGGCCTCGCTTTCATGAAGGGCATGGCGCGGCGCGGCCTCGAGGGGCCGCTCGAAGTCGGGCTGGCGCTGGAGCGCGGCGCGGTCGTGGCCGCCCTCCAGCACAGCGACGTGGCCGAGGGGCTCGACGCCTTCCAGAACCGGCGCGAGCCGGTCTTTCCGTAATCGGGAGCCTCCTTCCATGCAGCTGGAATTCACCGCCGGGGAACGCGCCTTCGCCAAGGAGGTCGAGGCCTTCTTCGAGGCCAATCTGGAGCCGCGGCTCTCCGAGCAGGTCAGGCGCAACCCCTCCTATGTCTCCAAGGAGGACATGCGGCGCTGGCAGAAGGCGCTCTACGACCGGGGCTGGATCGCGCCCAACTGGCCGGAGGAGCATGGCGGCACCGGCTGGACGCCGACCCAGAAGTTCATCTTCGAAGAGGCATACCAGCGCCACTATGCGCCCCGGCTCTCGCCCTTCGGCATCATGATGGTGGGGCCGGTCATCTACACCTTCGGCAGCGAGGCGCAGAAGGCCGAGCACCTGCCGGCGATCCTGAAGAGCGACGTCTTCTGGTGCCAGGGCTACTCGGAGCCCGGCTCCGGCTCGGACCTCGCCTCGCTCAGGACGCGGGCCGTGCAGGACGGCGACGAGTATGTCGTCAACGGCTCGAAGATCTGGACCAGCGGCGCGCACCATGCCGACTGGATCTTCGCGCTCGTGCGCACGGACACGGAAGCCGCGAAGCAGCAGCAGGGCATCTCCTTCCTGCTGATCGACATGACGACGCCCGGCATCGAGGTGCGGCCCATAATCTCCATGGACGGCGGGCATTATCTGAACCAGGTGTTCTTCACCGATGTGCGCGTGCCGGTGTCGAACCGGGTCGGCGAGGAGAACAGGGGCTGGACCTACGCCAAGTTCCTGCTCGGCAATGAGCGCGCGGGCGTCGCCGGCGTCTCCAAGTCGCGCATGAAGGTCGAGCGGCTGAAGGAGATCGCCTCCGTCGAGACCGGGACGAACGGCGGCGCGCTCGCCGACGACCCCGAGTTCCGCGCCCGCCTCGGCGAGGTGGAGGCAAGGCTCGGCGCGCTGGAGATCGTCAACCTGCGCACGCTGGCGGCCGAGGAAAAGGGCGGCGGGGTCGGCCCGGAAGCCTCGATCCTCAAGATCTGCGGCACGGAGATCGAGCAGGCGCTCAACGAACTGCTGATCGAGGCCGTCGGCGTCGATGCGATCCCCTATTCGCTGGAATGGACGCGCCTCGACACCAATGAGGAGCCGCCGGTCGCCGACCGCGCCGTCGGGCTGATGAGCGAGCATCTGCTGAAGCGCGCCGCCACGATCTATGGCGGGTCGAACGAGATCCAGCGCAATATCGTCGCCAAGCACGTGCTGGGACTCTAGGCGCGGTGGCGGTCTTCCACCACGGCTCCCACTGGGGCGCCTTCCGGGCGGAGACGGCGGAGGGGCGCGTGGCCGCTGCACTACCCTTCGCCAAGGACCCCGAGCCGTCTCCCATCGTCGCCTCGATCCCGGACGCGGTGCATCATCGCTCGCGTATCGAGGGGCCGGTGGCGCGGCGCGGCTGGCTCGACGGCGACGGCGGAGAGGGCCGCGGCCGCGATTGCTATGTGCCGCTCGACTGGGACCGGGCGGTCGATCTCATCGCGGACGAGGTCGCCCGCGTCGGCCGCGACTTCGGCAACGCCTCGGTCTTCGGCGGCTCCTACGGCTGGGCGAGCGCCGGGCGCTTCCACCATGCCAAGAGCCAGCTGCAGCGCTTCCTCGGCATGGCGGGCGGCTTCACCAACCAGCGGCACAATTACAGCTACGCGGCGGGTCTCGCCGTGCTGCCGCATATACTGGGCGGCGTGGAGGCGGCGGCCGGCCCCGTCACCGACTGGCCCTCCATCGTCGAGAACACCGGGCTGATGGTCTCCTTCGGCGGCCTGCCGGTGAAGAACACGCAGGTCGATTCCGGCGGCAACGGCGAACATGCGGCGGCGGGCTTCATCCGCGAGGCGGCCGGGCGCGGCGCGCGCTTCATCGCCGTCTCGCCCTTCGGCGGCGACCTGCCGCCGGATGTCGAAGGCGAGTGGATCCCGATCCGCCCCGGCACCGACACCGCGATGATGCTGGCGCTCTGCCAGGTGCTGCTGTCGGAGGGGCTGGCCGACCGGGCGTTCCTGGAGCGCTGCTGCACCGGCGCGGCGGCGTTCGAGGCCTCGCTGGAAGGAAAGACGCCGGAATGGGCCGAGGGGATTACCGGCGTGCCGGCCGCGCGCATCCGCTCGCTCGCCCGCGAGATGGCGGCCGCGCGCACCATGATCTCCACCGCCTGGGCCCTGCAGCGCGGCGACCATGGCGAGCAGCCCTTCTGGGCCACGGTGGCGCTCGCGGCCTGCCTCGGCCAGATCGGCCTGCCGGGCGGCGGCTTCGGCTTCGGCTACGGGTGCGTGTCCGGCATCGGCGCGCCGCGCCACGGCATTACCGGGCCGACCTTTCCCATCGGGCCGAACCCGGTCAATGACTTCATCCCCGTCTCGCGCATCGCCGACATGCTGCTCGATCCGGGCGGGGCCTACGATTTCGACGGCGAGCGGCGGCGCTATCCGGATACGCGCCTCGTCTATTGGGCGGGCGGCAACCCGTTCCACCACCACCAGGACATCAACCGGCTCGTGCGCGCCTTCCGCCGCCCGGAGACGGTCATCGTCCACGACCCCTGGTGGACGGCGACCGCGCGCCATGCCGACATCGTCGTGCCGGCGACCTCGACCCTGGAGCGCAACGACATCGCCGCCGGCCGGCGGGACCGCTTCTGGCTCGCCATGCACCGCGCCATCGACCCGGTGGGCCGGGCGCGCAACGACCATGACGTCCTCGCCGACATCGCGGACCGGCTGGGCTTCCGCGAGAATTTCACCGAGGGGCTCGGCGAGATGGCGTGGCTGCGCCGCATCTATGACGAGGCCTGCGGACGGGCGGCCGAACGCGGGCTCAACCTGCCGGACTTCGACGCCTTCTGGGCCGAGGGCCATGTGGAACTGCCGCGCCCGGAGACCCCGCGCGTGCTGTTCGAGGGCTTCCGCAGGGGCGAGGAGCGCCTCGCGACGCCTTCGGGGAAGATCGAACTCTATTCCGGGCATGTGGCGGGCTTCGGCTATGAGGACTGCCCCGGCTACCCCGCCTGGCTGCCGCCGAAGGAATGGCTGGGCGCCGAGGCCGCACAGCAATGGCCGCTGCACCTGATCTCGAACCAGCCGGCGACGCGCCTTCACGCGCAGTTGGACCAGGGCCGCGTCTCGCAGGCGAGCAAGGTGCAGGGCCGCGAGCCGGTCCGGCTCAATCCGGCGGACGCGGCGGCGCGGGGCATTGCCGACGGCGACGTGGTGCGCGTGTTCAACGGGCGCGGGGCGCTGCTCGCGGGCGCGGTGCTGAGCGGCGAGGTCGCGCCCGGCGTGGCCGTGCTCGCCACCGGGGCCTGGTACGACCCGGCCGATCCCGCGGAGCCGGACAGCCTCGACAAGCACGGCAACCCCAATGTGCTGACCGCCGACCGCGGCACCTCGAAACTCGGCCAGGGGCCGAGCGCGATGAGCGTGCTGGTCGAGGTGGAGCGCTTCGAGGGCGAGCCGCCGCCCGTCACCGCCTTCGACCCGCCCGACATCGCCGCATGAGCGCATCCGGGCCGCTGGCCGGGCTGCGCGTGCTGGAGATCGCCGGCGTCGGGCCGGGGCCGCATTGCGCCATGCTGCTGGCGGACATGGGCGCGGATGTGCTGCGCATCGACCGGGTGCGGGCGCGCTACCGCGTACATGCGCGCACCGACCTGCTGAACCGGGGCCGGCGCTCCGCCGCGTTCGACCTCAAGCAGCCCCGCGCCGTCGAGGCCGTGCTCGCGCTGGCGGAAAGGGCCGACGTGCTGCTGGAGGGCTTCCGGCCGGGCGTCATGGAACGGCTCGGCCTCGGGCCGGAACCCGTGCTCGCCCGCAATCCGAAGCTCGTCTATGCGCGGCTGACCGGCTGGGGGCAGGAGGGGCCGCTGGCGCGGGCGGCGGGCCACGACCTCAACTATCTGGCGCTGACGGGCGCGCTGCACGCCATCGGCCCCGCGTCCGGCCCGCCCGTGCCGCCGCTCAACCTTGCCGGCGATTTCGGCGGCGGCGCGCTCTACGCCGCCTTCGGCATCCTGGCGGCGCTGTTCGAGCGCGGAACCTCCGGGAAGGGGCAGGTGGTCGATGCCGCCATGGTCGACGGCGCGGCCTCGCTGATGACTTTCGTGCAGGGGCTGCTGGCCGCCGGTTGGTGGCGGGACGAGCGCGAGGCGAACCTGATCGACGGCGGCGCGCCCTTCTACCGCTGCTACGAGACAAGGGACGGCAGGTGGGTGGCGCTTGGGGCCATAGAGCCGGAGTTCTACGACGCCTTCCTGAAGCTGACCGGCCTTGACGGCGAGGCGCTGCCGAAGCGCATGGACCGGTCCCGCTGGCCGGAATTGGCCGAACGCTTCAGGCGGCTCTTCCTGACGAAAACGCGCGAGGAATGGTGCGCCCTTCTGGAAGGCACCGACGCCTGTTTCGCCCCGGTGCTGACCCTGGAGGAAGCGCCCGCCTACCCGCATATGGCGGCGCGGGGCGCGCTCGCCGCGAGCCACGGCATCCACCAGTCCGGCCCCGCGCCGCGCTTCTCCCGCACGCCCGGCGCGCTCTCCCGCCCGCCGCCCGCCCCCGGCGAAGACACGCGGGACGCGCTCGCCGGCTGGGGGTTGGACGGGGAGGAGATCGACACCCTCATCGCCACCGGCGCGGCGCTGCAGGCGGCGCCGCCGGAGGAGTGAGAGACCGTTTGAGAATTGCGCCGGAGCGGGATTCGGTCCGAAGGTATCGGCTGTTTGTTCGTTAATCATGAAATAATTCAAAAAATATCCTGACTCGAGGAAATTCTCCCCGATATTGGGACGGGAGGAAGGACGCGGCATCCGCGCGGGGCTGTTTCCTCTCACGGTGCGCGCCGGCGCGAAAAAATCTCTGAGAAACGCACGGGAGACGTGCGCCTTGCGCCAGGGTTCCCGCGCGCGGGCGCAATCAGGCGCGCGAACCGCGCCGGCGCCGACGCCCGCCCGCGCCCGAGTGCGATACGCGCGGAAAAGGGTCCCGTCGCACCGGGAGCGCCGGCGGCGGCGCCAACGCCGCCATCTGTAATGTTCGCCGCGTTCAGCGCGGCGGCGGCATAAACGGAACAAAGAGGAGTAGAGAGGCGAATATCATGCCGAAGACGCAAAGCCGGGGAACCCGGACGGAATACCCGGAGCCCTGGTCCGAAACGACGGCTTCATGCCCGGGGAGACGCCGGCATGTGCGCTGCCCGTATGCGGAACATGACAAAACATGACATTTCATGACACGCCGTGGAGGCTCCGCAGCGGGACCTCCGGCCTACCCGTCCAGGAAAGGCAGGTTCAGCCCGTTCTCGCGCGCGCAGGCTATGGCGTCTTCGTAGCCGGCGTCGGCATGGCGCATGACGCCGCTTGCCGGGTCGTTCCACAGCACCCGGCGGATGCGCGCCGCCGCGGCCTCCGTGCCGTCGCACACGACCACCATGCCGGCATGCTGGGAAAAGCCGATGCCGACCCCGCCGCCATGGTGCAGGCTGACCCAGGTCGCGCCCGAGGCCGTGTTGAGCAGCGCGTTCAGCATCGGCCAGTCCGAGACCGCGTCGGAGCCGTCGATCATGCCCTCGGTCTCGCGGTTCGGGCTGGCGACCGAGCCGCTGTCGAGATGGTCCCGGCCGATGACCACCGGCGCCTTCAGTTCGCCCTTCGCGACCATCTCGTTGAAGGCGAGGCCGAGGCGGTGCCGGTCGCCGAGTCCGACCCAGCAGATGCGCGAGGGCAGGCCCTGGAACCGGATGCGCCTGCGCGCCATGTCCAGCCAGTTGTGGAGGTGCGCGTCATCCGGCATCAGTTCCTTCACCCTGGCGTCGGTCCGGTAGATGTCCTCCGGATCGCCGGACAGCGCCGCCCAGCGGAACGGGCCGACGCCGCGGCAGAACAGCGGGCGGATATAGGCCGGCACGAAGCCGGGAAAGTCGAAGGCGTTCTCGACGCCCGTCTCCTGCGCCATCTGGCGGATATTGTTGCCGTAATCGAGGGTCGGCACGCCCCGCGCCCGGAAGTCCAGCATGGCGCGGACCTGGACCGCCATCGACTCCTTCGCCGCCTTCATCGTGCCCGCCGGGTCGCGCTCGCGCCGCTCCTCCCATTCGGCGAGCGTCCAGCCGGCCGGCAGATAGCCGTTCAGCGGATCGTGGGCGCTCGTCTGGTCGGTCACGATGTCGGGGCGCACGCCGCGCCTGACCAGCTCCGAATAGATGTCCGCGGCATTGCCGAGCAGGCCGACCGAGAGGGGCGTCTTCGCGGCCGAGGCCTCGTCGATCATCGCCAGCGCCTCGTCCAGGTCGGCCGTCTGCCGGTCCAGATAGCCCGTCTTCAGGCGCATCTCGATCCGGCTCGGGCGGCATTCGACCGAGAGCAGCGAGGCGCCGGCCATGGTCGCGGCCAGCGGCTGCGCGCCCCCCATGCCGCCAAGCCCGCCGGTCAGGATCCAGCGGCCGGCAAGGTCGCCGCCATAATGCTGCCGGCCCACCTCGACGAAGGTCTCGTAGGTGCCCTGAACGATGCCCTGGCTGCCGATATAGATCCACGACCCGGCGGTCATCTGGCCGAAC
>JAJECZ010000103.1 GCA_022821735.1 Alphaproteobacteria bacterium
TCCATCGACGACTGAGGCGTCGGCGCCTCGAGTGACGACTGAACGGCGGAGGGCCGAACGTAAAGCCATGAATCTCAGTAGGAGCATAGCTCAATTGGTAGAGCACCGGTCTCCAAAACCGGGGGTTGCGGGTTCGAGTCCTGCTGCTCCTGCCATCTGAGGCGGCCATGGCGCGAACGAGCCCCGGCGCATTCATCCGCCAGGTCCGCCAGGAGGCGGCCAAGGTCACCTGGCCGAGCCGCAAGGAGACCGGCGTCTCCACGGCCATGGTGTTCGTCATGGTGACGCTGGCGGCGCTGTTCTTCTTCGTCGTGGACCAGGCGCTGGCCTGGATCGTGCGCGTCGTGCTCGGGCTCGGGGGCTAGGGCCGTGACTGCGCGCTGGTATGTGATCCACGTCCACTCGGGCTCCGAGCAGAAGGTCGCCACGGCGATCCGCGAGCAGGCGGACCGGCAGGGCGTGGGCGGGCTGATCGAGGAAATCAGCGTGCCGATGGAAAAGGTCGCCGAGGTCCGGCGCGGAAGGCGCGTGACCGGGGAGCGCAAATTCTTCCCCGGCTATGTGCTGATCAGGATGGAAACGCAACAGAACCCCGATCTGCCGGAGCGCGGCGGCAGCCGCCCGGACGACCGTGTCTGGCACCTGGTCAAGAACACGCCGAAGGTTACCGGTTTTCTCGGCGGCGGCGGCAACCGGCCGATCCCGATCTCCGAATCCGAGGCCAACCGCATCCTCTACCAGGTGACAGAGGGTGTCGAACGACCGCGCCCGTCGGTCATCTACGATATCGGCGAGCAGGTCAGGGTCTCGGACGGCCCGTTTACCTCCTTCACCGGCGTGGTGGAGGAAGTCGACGAGGAACGCGCGCGGCTCAAGGTCTCAGTGTCGATTTTCGGGCGTGCGACGCCCGTCGATCTCGAATATTCGCAAGTGGAAAAAACCTGACCCTACGCAGCAACGAGGAACAGGCGGGAGGCCGACCCCGGCCGTGACCGCCGGCGGCGCAGCGCCGCCGCATCTGGGGAGCCGAAATGGCAAAGAAAATCAGCGGCTATATCAAGCTGCAGGTTCCGGCGGGCCAGGCCACGCCGCAGCCGCCCATCGGTCCGGTGCTGGGACAGCGTGGACTGAACATCATGGAGTTCTGCAAGGCGTTCAACGCCGCGACGCAGGCCCAGGAACAGGGGATGCCGATTCCGACGGTCATCACCGTCTATGCGGACAAGTCCTTCAGTTTCACGATGAAGACGCCGCCGGCAAGCTTTCTGCTGCGTCGCGCGGCGGGTCTCGAAAAGGCCAGCCAGATGCCGGGCAGGGAAATTGCAGGCCAGGTCACGCGCGCGCAGCTGCGGGAAATCGCGGAGCTGAAGATGGAGGACCTGAACGCCAACGACCTCGAGGCCGCGGTCACCATGCTCGCGGGGTCGGCCCGGTCCATGGGCCTCGAAGTGACGGAGGGCTGACGCGATGGCGAGCCGCAAGGGCAAGCGGATGCGGGCCGGCTGGGATGGTGTCGACCGCACCGTGGAGCACGATCTCACGGAAGCGGTGCGCCTAGTCCGGGAGCGGGCCCGCGCCAAATTCGACGAAACGGTCGATATCGCGATCAATCTCGGCGTCGATCCGCGCCACGCGGACCAGATGGTGCGCGGGGTCTGCGATCTGCCGCACGGCACCGGCAAGCCAGTGCGCGTCGCGGTATTCGCGCGCGGCGCGAAGGCCGACGAGGCCCGCGAGGCGGGCGCCGATGTGGTGGGCGCGGAAGACCTCGCCGAAACGGTAAGCGGCGGGGAGATCGCGTTCGACCGTGCTATCGCCACGCCGGACACCATGCCGGTCGTGGGCCGGCTCGGACGCATTCTGGGGCCCCGCGGCCTGATGCCGAACCCGCGGCTCGGCACCGTGACCATGGATGTGGCGGATGCGGTCCGCGCAGCCAAGGGCGGGCAGGTGCAATTCCGGGTCGAGCGGGCCGGAATCGTGCATGCCGGCATCGGCAAGGCGAGCTTCGAGCAGGAGGCGCTGGAAGGCAACGCCCGCGCGTTCTTCGATGCCATACTGCGCGCCAAGCCGTCCGGCGCCAAGGGAACCTATATCAGGCGCGTCACGCTCAGTTCCACGATGGGGCCGGGCGTGCGCGTGGATGCAAGCGCTCTCGGCGGAGCGGGCTGAGCCGCCCGGTCTGCCGAAAGAACACCTGTCCGAGATCGTCGGCGTCCGGGCCTGCCTGCAGGCCGGACTTAAAGCGCAAGCGCCGGCGCTAGACGGGAGGAAGGCGCCGGGCGACCGGCGTCCGCTTCCGGGACAGGGTCCGACGCCGCCCGCGAGGGCGGTCAACACGAACCGGGGCGCAAGCCCCATCCAGGAGAGGACCCCTTGCTCAAGAAGCAGAAAGAGGAACTGGTCCGGAACATGACCGAGAGCTTCGGCGGCGCCGAACTCATGGTCGTCACCCGGCATTCCGGACTCACGGTGGCCGAGATGACCGACCTGCGCCGGCGCATGCGCGCGGCAGGGGTGAATTTTCGGGTCACCAAGAACCGGCTGGTAAAGCGCGCACTGGAAAAGACTTCCTTCGCCGATATCCAGCCCCTGTTCTCGGGTCCCACGGCGGTGGCCTTCTCGGCCGATCCGGTGGCGGCGGCCAAGGTGGCCGTCGACTATGCCGGCGAGAACGGCAAGCTCTCTGTGCTGGGCGGCATGCTCGGCGCCGAGACGCTGGACGAAGCCGGGGTGGATGCGCTCGCGAAGCTTCCGTCGCTCGATGAGCTGCGCGGAAAGATCGTGGGACTGCTGCAGGCGCCGGGAAGCAAGATTGCGCGTCTGCTGAACGAACCCGGTGCGCAACTCGCGCGCGTCTTCTCCGCCCACGCCGACTCGGGCTGACCCGAACACGAACCGGAATGCGAACCCAGGAGTAACAACAGATGGCCGATCTACAGAAACTCGTCGACGAACTCTCCGAACTGACCGTCATCCAGGCGGCGGAGCTGTCGAAAATGCTCGAAGAGAAGTGGGGCGTATCCGCCGCCGCGCCGGTCGCGGTGGCCGCCGCGTCGAACGGCGAAGCCGCCGCCGCCGTCGAGGAGCAGACCGAATTCGATGTCGTCCTGGCATCCTTCGGCGACAAGAAGATCAATGTGATCAAGGAAATCCGGGCCATTACCGGCCTCGGCCTGAAAGAGGCCAAGGAGCTGGTCGAGTCCGCGCCGAAGTCCGTCAAGGAAGGCGTGAGCAAGGATGAGGGCGAGGAGTTGAAGGCGAAACTCGAAGGCGCCGGTGCGACGGTGGAATTGAAGTAGCCGGATTGGCCGGCCGAATGGACGCTGGCCCGGGCTCCGGGCCGGACATGACGAGCGGACGCGGCTGCGGGCCCGGAAGGCGGGCGCGCGGCTTCGTCGCCGTTTGCCATTTTCGTGCCGCAACCCAGTTTAACAATTGTCTTGCCGCCGGCCGACCGCCGGCGCGGAACAGGGTGGATCGGACATGACGATGTCGTTTACGGGCCGCAAGCGGGTTCGCAAGAATTTCGGGCATATCCGCGAAGTGGCGCCGATTCCGAATCTGATCGACGTGCAGCGCACTTCCTACGAAGGATTCCTGCAGCGCGACGCCGCCCCGGAAGGGCGCCGCCAGGCGGGCCTCCAGGAAGTGCTGACGACCGTCTTTCCGATCAAGGACTTCGCCGACAAGGCGCAGCTCGAATTCGTGAAGTACGAGTTCGAGGAGCCGAAATACGATGTCGAGGAATGCCAGCAGCGCGGCATGACCTACGCGGCGCCGTTGAAGGTGACCTTGCGGCTGATCGTGTTCGACCTCGACGACGATACCGGCGCGCGGTCGATTCGCGACATCAAGGAGCAGGACGTCTATATGGGCGACATGCCGTTGATGACGGACAACGGCACCTTCATCATCAACGGCACCGAACGGGTGATCGTTTCGCAGATGCATCGTTCGCCGGGCGTGTTCTTCGACCACGACCGGGGCAAGACCCATTCCTCCGGCAAGCTGCTGTTCTCCGCCCGCGTGATTCCCTATCGCGGCTCCTGGCTCGA
>JAJECZ010000222.1 GCA_022821735.1 Alphaproteobacteria bacterium
TCATCGGCGATATCGGCGACCCGGAGCGGGTGCGCACCGTGATCGCGCAGGAGACGGGCTCCGTCTTCGATCTGGCGGCGGTGGTGAGCGCCGGGGGGGAGGAGGCTTTCGACCTCGGACTGACGGTCAACCTCCAGGGCACGATGAACGTGCTGGCCGCCGCCCGGAGACTGCCGGAGCCGGCGCGCATGGTGTTCGCGAGTTCGGTCGCGGTCTATGGCGGCGCGATGCCGGAGACGATCCCCGACGAACTGATCCTGAACCCGCAGACCTCCTACGGCACGCAGAAGGCGATCGGCGAACTGCTGGTGCAGGACTATGCGCGCAAGGGCTATGTGGACGGGCGGGCGCTGCGCTTCCCGACCGTCGTGGTCAGGCCCGGCAAGCCCAACAAGGCGGCCTCGACCTGGGCGAGCTCGATCATCCGCGAGCCGCTCCAGGGCGAGAAGGCGGTCTGCCCCGTCGAGCCGGAGCAGGCGATGTATGTGCTCTCGCCCCGCAAGGTGGTGGATGCCGTGCTGAAGGCCGCGGCCATGCCCGCGGAGGCATGGGGGCCGGCGCGGATGCTGGCGCTTCCGGGCCTCACCGTCACCGTGGAGGAGATGCTGGCGGCGCTTGCGGCTGTGGCCGGCGAGCGGGTGGCGGCGCGCGTGCGTTTCGAGCCCGACCCCTTCATCCAGCAGATCGTGAACGGCTGGGCCGCGCATTTCGACCCGGCCAGGGGAACGGCGCTTGGCTTCGAGACCGACACCGACTTCGAGGAGATCGTGCGCATCTTCATCGAGGACGAGCTCGGCGGCAGCTTCGCGGCATGAGCCCGGCACTGCACTGCGAGGAATTCGACGCCATCGTCATCGGCGCGGGGATTTCCGGCCTCTACCAGCTTTACCGGCTCCGGGAACTCGGGCTCCGGGTGCGGGTGTTCGAGGCCGGCAGCAATGTCGGCGGCACCTGGTACTGGAACCGCTATCCGGGCGCGCGCTTCGATTCCGAGAGCTACAGCTACGGTTTCTCCTTCTCGGAGGAGCTGCTCGAGGAGTGGGAGTGGAGCGAGCATTTCTCGCCCCAGCCCGAGACCTTGCGCTACGTCAATTTCGTCGCCGACAAGTTCGACCTGCGCCGCGATATCCGCTTCCGGACCCGGATCGTGCGAGCGTCCTGGGACGAGGCGGCGCTGGCATGGGAGGTCGAGGCGGAGGACGGGCACCGCGCGCGTGCCCGCTGGCTCGTCACCGCGATCGGCCCGCTCTCCGTGCCGCAACTGCCCGATATCGAGGGCATGGCGGAGTTCCGCGGCCCCTCCTTCCACACCTCCGACTGGCCGCGCGAGCCGCTGGAGCTTGCCGGCAGGCGGGTGGGCGTCATCGGCACGGGCGCCACCGCCGTGCAGTTGATCCCGGTGGTCGCGGAGGAGGCGGGCCATCTGACCGTGTTCCAGCGCAGCCCGAACTGGTGCGCGCCGCTGCACAACGCTCCCATCGACGCCGCCGAGCAGGCGCGGATCAAGGCCGGATACGGCGAAATCTTCGCCCGCTGCCGGGCCTCGCACGGCGCCTTCATCCACGACGCCGACCGGCGCAAGGCGATGGAGGTGTCGGCGGAGGAGCGCGAGGCGTTCTACGAAAAGCTCTACGGCGAGCCCGGATTCGGCATCTGGATGGGCAATTTCCGCGACACCTTCGTGGACGAGGCTGCCAACCGCACGGTGTCGGAGTTCGTCGCCCGCAAGATCCGCGAGCGCGTCCACGACCCGGAGACGGCCGAGAAGCTGGTGCCGAAGGACCACGGGTTCGGCACCCGCCGCGTGCCGCTGGAGACCGGCTATTACGAAGCCTACAACCGGGACAATGTACGCCTCGTCGACCTGAACGAGGCGCCCATCGAGCGCGTCACGCCGGACGGCATCGTGACCGGCGGCGAGGAGCACAAGCTCGACATCCTGGTCTATGCCACCGGGTTCGACGCCGTGACCGGCGGCTTCGACCTCATCGACATCCGGGGCTGCAACGGGCAGAGCCTGAAGGAAAAATGGACGGACGGGCCGAAGACCTTCCTCGGCATCCAGATTTCCGGCTTCCCGAACATGTTCACCCTGGTCGGCCCGCACAATGCCTCCTCCTTCTGCAACATTCCCCGCTGCAGCGAGCAGAATGTCGAGTGGGTGGCGGAGTGCATCCGCCATCTGCGCGAGCGCGGCGTGAGGCGGATGGAGGCGAACGAGGCCGCCGAAGCCGAGTGGACCGAACATGTCCATGAGAGCGCCTCGCGCATGCTCTATTCCAAGGTCGACAGCTGGTTCATGGGCGTCAATCCCAACCGGCCCGACAAGAACCGGCGCATCTTCCTGCTCTACGGCGCCGGCGCGCCGCTCTACCGGGAAAGATGCGAGGCCTCCGCGGCGAACGGTTATGAGGGATTCGTCCTTTCGTGAGGCCGGCCGGGCTTCCGCCGTCGGCAAGCCGGCGGATGTGGTAAGGTCCGGCGGCGCAGTTCCGGAGCGGAGGGCCATGGAGCGCAGCATCGGCAGCATGGGGTCGGAATACACGCGCTTCCGCGTCGATCCGGAGGCCGTGCCGCTGTTGGCGAAACTCGACTGGAACAGCATTGCGCGCCGGGTGTTCATCGATCCCGCCGGCGGCCTCGTCGCGCTCATGACGCCGTCTTCGAAGCATGAGCGCTATGCCTGGGGCACCGGGCGGCTGATGGACGCCGTGGACAGGGCGGGGATACCCGTCGTCGCGCTCGGATCGACACGATGGCGCCGCCCGGAAGACCCCGAGAATACCGGCGCCGAACCCGATGCCTGCTACTATCTGGGCGAGACTGCCGAGCGCTGGGAGCAGGCTTACGAGCGAGGCGAAGCGGAACTGGAGGCATTCGAGCTGCATACGCCGCCGAACCTGGTGATCGAGGTCGAACGGAGTTCCGGCGACGGGGACAAGCCTGTCTTCTATCGACGGGTCGGCGTGCCGGAAATGTGGCGGCTCGACATCTCCGGGAACACGCGCGAAGCGACCATGCTGGACCTCCAGGCTGCCGGCGGCCCTGCGGAACTCGCTTCCTCCGCCGTGCTTCCCCCGGCAACGCCGTCCTTTGTGCTGAATGCGCTCGAACTGGCTGTCCGCCGCCGCCTCGGCGAACTCGATGCTCTGATCGGAGCGCAGAAAATCCACTGAACGAACCGAAGACGGAAGAGAAGGAAACCCGATGAGCGAACTGACGGGTTCGGCGATCCTCGCCAAGGCGCTGCGCAGGCAGGGCTGCGACGAGATGTTTTTCCTGATGGGCGGCCCGATGCTGCTGGCGGAGACCGAATGCGCCAATGAAGGCATCCGCATGGTCGATGTGCGCCACGAGCAGGCCGCCGCGATGATGGCACACGCCTATGCGCGGCTGCGCACGAAGCCGGCGGCCTGCATGGCGGCTTCCGGGCCGGGCGTCACCAACCTCGTCACCGGCCTCTGCAACGCGCTGGTCGACTGCACGCCGGTGGTCGCGGTCGGCGGCTGCTCGCCGGTCGGCCAGTTCGGCAAGGACGTCTTCCAGGAGATCGACCAGATGCGGATC
>JAJECZ010000504.1 GCA_022821735.1 Alphaproteobacteria bacterium
AACCTCGGCCTGGAGGTCGCTGGCGATTTCGTCCTCGGGACGCAAATGGGCTAGGCGGCCTAGCGCATCCATGGCAAAGCCGACGCAGATGGCGTTTTCGTCGCTGCGGATGACCTCTTGCAAGGCTTGTGTGGTCGGCTCCAGCGCCGGGCCGGTAATCGCAGTGCCGTGGGAACAGAGGATGACCATGGACCACAGCGCGTTCTCGCGCACGGCCGAGCGCACTGGCTTGAACTGCTCAAAGCCGAAATCGACGCCCCCGCCCTCGCACCCGCGCCTACCGCGTCTCCGCCGAGCCGGCCGAGGAGCTCAGAGCCGAAACCGTGCCCGTCCGCGTCGAGGAGGACTATGTGATCGTCGAGACCTGAGGGGCGGCGGGGCTAAAGCCTTCAATGCTTCGCAGGCGCTGATCCGCGGAGGGCGTTCGCGACCCGGACGATGGCGGCGAGGCTTCGCTCCACATCTTCGTCGGTGGTGGCCCAGGACGAGACGCTGATGCGCATTGCGGCCCGGCCGTTCCACCGGGTCCCGCCGCACCAGCAGGTCCCTTCGCGCTGCACGCCGCGGATGACCTCCTCCGTCACCCGGTCGCCGCCGAACGCGACAAGCACCTGGTTCAACACCACGTCGTTGAGGATTTCGAAGCCCGCATCGCGCAGCCCGGCCGCAAAGCGCCGCGCCTGGCGGCAGTTGCGCTCGACGAGCTCCGCCAGCCCGTCCCGGCCGAGCGAGGCCAGCGCCGCCCAGACCTCGACGCCGCGCATGCGCCGGCTGGTCTCCGGGGTGAACTCGAACGGCTCCCGGTTCTCCGGATCCGGCAGATAGTCCGCCTGCACCGACATCGCGCCGCTGAGCGCGCGAGCGTCGCGCACGATGGCGAGGCCGCTGTCATACGGCACGTTGAGCCACTTGTGCGCATCGGCCGCCCAGGAGTCGGCGCGCTCGATGCCCCGCGCCGGCGCCGCGAACTCCGTGGACGCTCGCGCCCAGAGGCCGAAGGCGCCGTCCACATGGACCCGGACATCGCCGGCGCGCACCGCCTCGCATATTGCGCCCACCGGATCGAACGCACCGGTATTCACATTGCCGGCCTGCGTGCAGACGATGGCGGGACCCTCCAGTTCGGGCAGCGCATCCACGCGCATGCCGCCCTGGTCATCGACAGGCACCCGGACCACCCGGTCCCGCCCGAGTCCGAGCATGCCCAGCGCCTTGAACAAGGTGGCGTGGGCCTGCTCGCCCACCACGACGGTGATTTCCGGGGCCCCATGGAGCCCGTCCCGGTCCACGTCATGGCCGTGCGCGAGCAGGACGGCGCGGCGGTCGGCGGCAAGCGCGGCGAAGTTAGCCATCGTCGCCCCGGTGACGAACGCGGTCCCCGCATCCGCCGGCAGGTCGAGCGCCTCCAGCACCCACCGCGCCGCGACCCGCTCGATGGCGGCGCCAACCGGCGAACTCACTTCGCTGAAGGCGTTCTGGTCCCACGCGGCGGAGAGCCAGTTCGCAGCCAGCGGAGCCGGCAGGACGCCGCCGGTCACGAAGCCGAAATAGCGCGGGCCCGCGCTCGCGACCGTTCCCTGTCCCCCGACCTCATCGAGCCGGGAGAGAACCGCGGACGCAGGCAACCCCTCCTTCGGCAGCGCCCCGCCGAGCGCCGGCGCCAGCTCGCCCGCCCCCCGCGAGGCGGCCACGGGACGTTCGGGAAGCGATTCCAGGAACCGCGCCGCGCGCCGGACCGTCTCGTCCAACAGCTCCCGCCTGCCGTCCATGCTGCATCAACTCCCCATGCGTGCGGTTTCATGCGTTCCCCCCGCCTGAAGCCGGCGGTTTCCCCGTTCGGGCCCGACTACATCCAGTTTTCGATGCTCAGGCCGTCGAATGCGTGGAAGTCTCCGGTGTTCGACGTCACGAGAATCAATGAATTGGTGTGGGCAATCGCAGCGATTTGTCCATCCACAAAGGGGGGAGTCCGGCCAGCGGCAGCCAGCCGCGCACGCTCCCGGGCGTGCCAGTCCGCAGCCTTCCAGCCATAGTCCATAATTGGAAAGCTCCGCAGTACCACATCTTCGATGTAGCGTTCGATCGCCTCGCGGCGGCGCGACGGCGGAAGCCTGGAACAACCGAAGCGCAACTCGTGCCAGACCGGAGCAGGGACCGCGACTTCACCTTCATAGTCCCGGAGGCGCCGGACGACTCCGGCGCTCGGCCGCGGCCGCAGAGGTTCCGAGACGGTATTGGTATCCAGGAGATATTTCACGGGCCGGCTACAGGCGCACGTCGCGGCCCGGCGTTCTCTCGCGCAGATCGCCGAACAACTCGCCAGGGTCGAGAGCAAGTTCCTCAAGCCGGACCGTGCTTGTGAACTCGCGGTAGGCATGCGCGAAGCCCTGCCGGCCCGAGGAGAGTCGCTCGAATTCCCGGCGGCCCACCAGAACGGCCACCGGTTCGCCCCGGCGGGTAAGTTCGACGGCCTTTCCGCTCTCCGCATCGCGCACCAGGGACGGAAGGTTGCGCCGCGCTTCCGCAATCGAATGCCGGTCCGCCATTGTCTTCGCCATAATGTTCATCGATATGTACACAATAGACGGTTCCGCAGAAGAACGGAACCCCCGGCGGCCGGATCAGGAAGGGCTGAACTCCAGGCTCACCCTGAGCCCGGGCGGGCGGTCGTCCGGCGCCGCGTCGGAAAGCACCAGCCGGGCGTTGTGGCGCCGGGCGGCGGCGGCGGCGAGCGCGAGGCCGAGCCCGTTGCCCGGCAGGTGGCGGCTCGGATCGAGGCGCACGAAGCGCTCGAGCACGCGCTCCCGGTCATCCGGCGCGATGCCGGGGCCGCTGTCGGCGACGGCCACGCCGGAGGGGCCGACGGTCACGGAGACCCGGCCGCCTTCCGGCGTGTATTTGACGGCGTTGTCGATGAGGTTGGAGAGCGCCTGCGCCAGCAGTTCCGGCTGTCCCTCGATTTCGGGCGGGCGCCCGTCCTTCGCGAATTC
This sequence comes from Alphaproteobacteria bacterium, assembly GCA_022821735.1. Lineage (GTDB taxonomy): Bacteria > Pseudomonadota > Alphaproteobacteria > Bin95 > Bin95 > Bin95. The sequence continues at coordinate 2,991 of JAJECZ010000504.1, forward strand.
GAGCTCGATGCCGCGCTCCGCCGCCGAGGGCTGATGGAGCTCGACCAGGTCTTCCCCGAGCCCGGCCAGATCGACGGGAAGCGTCGGGGCGGGCCCGGAATCCGCCCTCGCAATGGCAAGCAGGGTGTTGAAGGTGTCCATGAGTTCCCGCACCTCGGCGACGGTCCGCTCCAGCGCGTCCCGGTAGGCGCCGGCCTCGGCGGGTCCCCGCAACACGTCCTCCAGCCGCGCATGCAGGCGCGCCAGCGGCCGGCGGAGGTCATGGGCGACATTGTCCGTTACCTCGCGCAGCTCGTTCATCAGCAGCTCGATGCGCGCCAGCATCCGGTTCAGGCTCGTCGCGAGGTCGTCGAACTCGTCGCCCCGCCCCGTCACCTGCACCCGGCGCGACAGGTCGCCGTCCTCCATGATCCGGCGCCCGGTCTCGTCCACCGCCTCGACCCGCCGGCGCAGGTCCCGGGAAACCAGCAGGCCGGCCGCCAGCCCCGCAAGCAGGATCAGGCCCCCGGCTGCGGCGCCGAAGACGACGATCCGGCGCCTGAGCGCCACTTCCTCGCCGATGTCGTGGCCGACCAGCAGCCGGAAACCGCCGGGCAGGTCGGTGACGAAGGCGCGGGCCGAGTGCAGGTGGGGCGGCTCGCCGTCATGGGCGCGCCGGTAGTGGAAATCGTGCCACTCGCCGGACTCCCGCACGGTGTCCGGCCAGGCGTCGAGATTGCCGGCGGCCTTGCGCCCCCAGCGGTCCGTCAGCAAATAAAGCGACCGGTCTTCGTAGCCGACTCGCCGGTCGACGATGGCGCGCAGCTGGCGCGGCCCGAATTGCCGGTAATGCTCCGCCAGCCCCTCCATCTCCGCCGCGACCGTCTGCCGGCTCTCGAATTGCAGCGCCTCAAGGGATTCACTGTAGAGATAGCGGAAGCCAACGAAGGCGAACACCGCCAACACGGCCAGATAGACCAGCGTCAGCCGGAAGGCCGAGGTGCGCAGCAGGTCAGTCGGGCGCAAGGCGGTATCCGACCCCCCTCACGGTATGCAGCAGCGGCCGGTCGAAGCCCTTGTCGATCTTGGCCCTGAGCCGCGATATCTGGGCGTCGATCACATTGGTTCCCGGATCGAAGCGGATATCCCAGACCTGCTCCAGCAGCATGGTCCGCGTGACGACGCGCCCGGCATGTTCCGCCAGCACTTCCAGCAGGCGGAACTCCTTGGGCTTGAGCGGCACCGGCAGCGGCTTGCCCGCCCGGTACACGCGGCGCTCCAGACGGTGGATTTCGAGGTCGCCGATGGCGATGTCGGTTTCGGCCGCTGCCGGCGCGCGCCGCCGGGAGAGCGCCTCGATGCGCGCGCGCAACTCCGCAAAGGCGAACGGCTTGGCCAGGTAGTCGTCTCCTCCGGCGTCCAGCCCCTTCACCCGGTTGCCGACGCTGCCGAGCGCGGTCAGGAACAGGACCGGCGTCCGGTCGCCCGCCGCGCGCAGGTCACGCACCAGGGTAAGGCCGTCCAGCTCCGGCAGCATCCGGTCCACGACCAGCACATCGAAACCGCCTTCGAGCGCGACCTCCAGCCCGGCGCGCCCGTTTCCCGCGGTTTCGACGCGATGCCCCTCCTCGCGCAGGCCCTTGGCCGTGTAGGCCGCCGTCTCGCTTTCGTCTTCGACGATGAGGATGTTGAGCATGGTGCGGCATCCTAACATGGAGTGCGGGGCGGAAAGAGCCGGACGCCCGCCGGCGGGGAGGAGGAACCGGCGGGCGTCCGGGGCGGGGTCAGGCCGTGCCGAGCGGCAATGCCACGAACCGGTCCCGGTTCTCCCGCCTGAGGAGCATGACGACGGCCTCGCGTCCGGCGTCCCTGAGTTCGGCGACGATCCCGTCCACGTCGCCGGGCGTCTCGACGGCGCGCCGGTCCACGGACAGCAGGACGTCGCCCTTTTTCACGCCCTTGCGGGCCGCCGGGCTGCCGGGCGCGACATCCGCGACCACGACTTTGCCGTCCGTCCTGCCGAGGTTGAGTCCGGCGAAGCCGCCTGCCGGGGCGGCAGCCGCGGTGGTCCGGTCGCTTGCCGGCATTGCGGCCAAAGTCACCTCGACGCCCGCTTCCGCGCCGTCCCGCCAGAACCTGAGCGCCACGGTCTCGCCCGGGTCCCGTTCGGCGATCATGCGCGGCAGGCGGCGCATCTCGCCGACGCGCTTGCCGTCCACCTCCAGGATCACGTCGCCGGGCTCGATGCCTGCGTCCGCCGCCGGCCCGGAGGGATCGACCGACGCCACCAGCGCGCCTTCCGGCTTTTCGAGGCCGAGGCCCGCCGCCAGGTCGTCGCCGACATGCTGGATGCGCACGCCGAGCCGCCCGCGCTCGACCGCCCCGCTTGCCTTCAGCTCCGCCACGATGTCGCCCGCCAGTTCCGCCGGAACGGCGAAGCCGATGCCGACGCTACCGCCGTTCGGCGAGAAGATCGCCGTGTTCACGCCGATGACCTCGCCCTGGAGATTGAAGGTCGGGCCGCCGGAATTGCCGCGGTTGATCGGGGCGGAAATCTGGAGGAAGTCGTCATAGGGGCCGGCCCCGATCTGGCGCCCGCGCGCCGACACGATGCCGGCGGTGGCGGAATGGCCGAGACCGAAGGGGTTGCCGACCGCCACCACCCAGTCGCCGACCCGCACCTGCCGGGAGTCGCCGAACGCGACATAGGGCAGTGCTTCCTCCGCCTCCACCTTCAGGAGCGCGAGGTCCGTCTTCGGGTCGGCGCCGACGAGGCGGGCCGGCAGTTTCTGTTTGTTGTGGAACGTGACGGCGATCTCCTTCGCGCCTGCCACGACATGGTGGTTGGTGACGATATGGCCGTCCGCCGAGATGATGAAGCCGGAGCCGACGCCCGTCGCCGGCTGCCAGTCACGCCATTTCTCGGGCCAGGGCGCGCGGTCGCCGAAGAAGCGGCGCATGAACTCCTGCGGACCGGCGGGCATCTCCGCCTTGAGGCTCTTCTCGACGCGGATGTTCACCACGGCGGGCGTCACCCGCTCGATGGTCCCTGCCAGGCTCGGCAGCGCGGCCGCCACGGCGGCGGGCGCCCCGGAGGCCTGGAGCGCGCCCACATGGTACGCGCCGCCGGCCGCAAGCGCGCCGCCGAGCAGGATCGCGGCGACCGCACGCCGGGCCGGCCGGCGATCGAACAGTCTGGTTTGCATGAAATCTTCCCTTCTCCTGACGGTGCGGCTCGCGCCGCGTTCCGCAGAAGATAGGGAGCCTGCCTTACCGGGACCTTGCCGCCGCCTTACGATCCGGCAAGGAAACGCGCCAGAAGGCGCCGGGCGGCCGCGGCCGGGGCGGCGCGGCCCGCTTCCACCTCGCGCTCAAGCGATTCGGCGAGCCCCCGCAGGGCCTCGTCGCGCCGGACGGCGGCCAGCGCGCCCTCGGCAATCTCGTTCCACATCCACGCCCTGGCCTGCCGGGTCCGGCGTTCCTCCAGCCCGCCGCCCACCGCCTGCCGGAAGGCGCCGACCGCCTCCCAGGCTTCCGCGATCCCCTCCCCGGTCAGCGCCGAGCAGGTCTGCACCCGCGCCGTCCAGCCGGGCACGGACGGACGCAAGAGGTGCATCGCCGCCTCGTAATCGGCCGCCGTCCGCCGCGCCTGCGCGGCAAGCTCGCCGTCGGCCTTGTTGACCAGCACCAGGTCGGCAAGCTCGACGATGCCGCGCTTGATGCCCTGGAGTTCGTCGCCGCCGGCCGGCAGCAGCATGAGCAGGAACATGTCCACCATGTCGGCGACGGCGGTTTCCGACTGGCCGACCCCGACCGTCTCGACCAGCACCACGTCGAAGCCGGCGGCCTCGCAGGCCAGCATCGCCTCGCGCGTGCGCCGCGCGACGCCACCGAGCGTCGTCCCGGCGGGCGAGGGGCGGATGAAGGCGGCGCCGTCCCGCGCCAGCGCCTCCATGCGCGTCTTGTCGCCGAGGATCGAGCCGCCCGAGCGCTTCGAGCTCGGATCGACCGCGAGCACGGCGACCCGGTGGCCCGCCTCGATGACATGCCGGCCGAACGCCTCGATGAAGGTCGATTTCCCGACCCCCGGCGAACCGCTGACGCCGAGCCGCACCGACCGGCCGGCCTCCGGCAGCAGCGCCTCCAGAAGCGCATCGGCCCGGTCCCGGTGGTCGGGGCGCGAGGACTCGATCAGCGTGATCGCGCGCGCCAGCGCCCGGCGTTCGCCCGTAAGCACCGCCGCCGCGAGGCGGGAAGGGTCGTTCTCCTCCATGCGTTCCCGGCGCTCAGGCCGCGAGGGCCGCGCCGCGCACCAGGCCCAGGATTTCGGCGGCGGCCGCCGGGATATTGGTGCCGGGCCCATAGACCGCGGACACGCCGGCCTGTTTCAGGAACGCATAGTCGCGCGTCGGGATCACGCCGCCGCAGACGACGAGGATGTCGCCGCCGCCCTCCGCCTTCAGCGCCTCGATCAGCTCGGGCACCAGCGTGCGGTGGCCGGCCGCCTGGGTCGAGATGCCGACGACATGCACATCGTTCTCGACCGCTTGCCGGGCCGCTTCGGCCGGGGTCTGGAACAGCGCGCCCACATCCACGTCGAAGCCGATATCGGCAAACGCGGTGGCGATGACCTTGGCGCCCCGGTCATGCCCGTCCTGCCCCATCTTGCACACCAGCATGCGCGGCCGCCGGCCCTCCGCCTCGGCGAAGCGGGCGATGTCCGCGCGGATCTTCTCGAAGCCGGCATCGCCCTCATAGGCCGAGGCATACACGCCCGAGACGGACTGGATCGCCGCCCGGTGCCGGCCCCAGACGGCCTCCATCGCATCGGAGACCTCGCCTACCGTCGCCCGCGCCCGCATCGCCTCGACCGAGAGCGCGAGCAGGTTGCCCTCGCCGGATTCCGCGGCCGCGGTAATGGCGTCGAGCGCCGCCCGGCAGGCCGTCTCGTCGCGCGAGGCGCGGATATCCGACAGCCGTATCGTCTGCATCTCGCGAACCCGGGCATTGTCGATGTCGAGGATTTCGACCTCGCTCTCTTCCGTCGGCTGGTATTTGTTGACGCCGACCACCACCTCCTCGCCGCGGTCGATGCGCGCCTGGCGCCGGGCCGCGGCCTCCTCGATGCGCAGTTTCGGCATGCCGGCCTCGACCGCACGCGTCATGCCGCCAAGCTCCTCGACCTCGCCGATCAGCTTCATCGCCTCCGCCGCCAGCGAGCGCGTCAGGCTTTCCACATAGTAGCTGCCGCCGAGCGGATCGACGGTGCGGGCGATGCCGGCCTCCTCGGCCAGGATGAGCTGCGTGTTGCGCGCGATCCGGGCGGAGAAGGGCGTCGGCAGCGCAATCGCCTCGTCGAGCGCGTTGGTGTGCAGCGACTGGGTGCCGCCGAGCGTGGCCGCCAGCGCCTCGATCGTGGTGCGGACGACATTGTTGTAGGGGTCCTTCTCGGCGAGGCTCACGCCCGAGGTCTGGCAGTGGGTGCGCAGCGCCATCGACATCGGGTTCTTCGGCTCGAACTGCGCCATCAGCTCGGCCCACAGCAGCCGCGCCGCGCGCAGCTTCGCCACCTCCATGAAGAAGTCCATGCCGATGCAGAAGAAGAAGGAGAGCCGGGGCGCGAAGGCGTCGATGTCGAGCCCCCGCGAGAGCGCCGCGCGGACATAGTCGAGGCCGTCGGCGAGCGTGAAGGCCAGCTCCTGCGTGCAGGTCGCACCGGCCTCCTGCATGTGGTAGCCGCTGATCGAGATCGAGTTGAAGCGCGGCATGTGTTGGGCCGTGTGCGCGATGATGTCGGCGACGATGCGCATGGAAGGCTTGGGCGGGTAGATATAGGTGTTGCGGACCATGAACTCCTTGAGGATGTCGTTCTGGATCGTGCCGGAGAGGTCCGCCTGCGCCACGCCCTGCTCCTCGCCGGCAACGATGTAGCCCGCCAGCACCGGCAGCACGGCGCCGTTCATGGTCATCGACACGCTCATCTCGCCCAGCGGAATGCCGTCGAAGAGCAGCTTCATGTCCTCGACGGAATCGATGGCCACGCCCGCCTTGCCGACGTCGCCGGCGACGCGGGGGTGGTCGCTGTCATAGCCGCGGTGGGTGGCGAGATCGAAGGCGACCGAGAGGCCCTTCTGCCCGGCGGCGAGGTTGGCGCGGTAGAAGGCGTTGGACTCCTCCGCCGTCGAGAAGCCCGCATACTGGCGGATGGTCCAGGGCCGGTTCGTGTACATGGTGGCGCGCGGCCCGCGCAGGAAGGGCGCGATGCCGGGCAGCGAGCCCAGATGCTCCATCTCCTCCAGGTCGGCGGCCGTATAGAGCGGCTTGACGGGTATGCCTTCCGGCGTCTCGCGCACCAGTTCGTCCGGCGCGCGGCCGCGCAGGTCCTTCTGCGCCAGCGCCTCCCAGTCTTCCAGCGACGGCTTCGGGAAATCGGTCATGGCAGCCTCTCCGTTCCGTCCGGCGGGGCGGCCTATATTACCGCGACTCGGCGGCGGGGCGGGAGTCCGCCTGTCGGGCGTCAGTCCGCCCCGTCCACGGCGATGAACTCGCCGACGCCGGCATGCGCCCTGAGCGCCCTGATCTCGGTATATTCCGGCGAGTTGTAGAATTCCTTCGCCCGTTCGAGCGAGGGGAACTCGATGATGACCATGCGGTCGCTGAACTCGGGGCCCTCGAGCGTCACCGTTTCGCCGCCCCGCGCGATGAAGCGTCCGCCGAAGGAGGCGACGCAATCGGGCGTGCGGGCGGCATAGCGCTTGTACTGCTCGGGATCGGTCACCTTCATGCGGACGACGATATAGGCGCTCATCGGGGGCTTCTCCTTCCTGCCAGCGGACTTCGACCGGCGCCCACTTTACCGCAGCTCCGGTTCACGGGACATGAGGCCGGGGCATCATCGCCGTGCCGGCCTCGCCGTCGGTCAGCGCCGGGTAGCGGCGCGGGCGGAAGAGCTGGTAGTGCCACCATTCGCGCATGTAGAAGTCCCAGCCCGCCGCGCTCATCAGGCCGAGCAGCAGGGCGCGGTTGCGCTGCGCTTCCGGGGAAACCGCCGCAGACCCGTGATGCGAGGCGGGCGTCAGGTCGTCGAAGCCCGTGCCCATGTCGAGCGGCGCGCCATCCCGCCCGGTGAGCGTCAGATCGACGGCGACGCCGCGCGTGTGGATGCCGCCCCGACGCGGGTCGCTGATGTAAGCGGGGTCCGGGACGGCGCGCCAGAGCGCCCATTGCGCCTCCAGCGGCCGGAAGGCGTCGAAAAGCAGGAGGCCGAGCCCCTGCGCCCGCGCGAGGTCCGCCGCCCGGACCAGCGCCGCCTCCGCCTCCGGCACCAGCCACGCGGCCGGGCGGGAATAGATCGGCCTTCCAGCGACATTGTCCGCGCGCGCATAGGCGATATCGAAGGCGATGCCGTGGCGCTCCGGCGACAGTTCGACAAGCATGGCGCCGGATTCTAGCGGGCGGAACCGGGTTCGAGGAAGATCAGGACGATCCCGGCCGCGACCATCGCGGTTCCGGCGAATTGCCGCCAGCCGAAGCTTTCGCCGAAGATGACCGCCGACGCGACCGCCGCGATGACGACGGTGCCCGCGACGATCACCGGAATCGCCACCCCGGCCCGCATGGGCCTGTCTAGGCCGATCCCGCCGAAGAGGTAGAAATACCCGATCTCCGCGGCGCCGATGCACAGGCCGGCCAGCACGGCCCAGAGATACACCCTCGGCGCGAGCGAGAACGCATGGCCGCCCTGCGCCGCCAGGAAGCCCAGGAACAGGACCGAGGTCGCAAGGGCCGCGACCTGCAGGCAGACGGTCGCCAGCACCGTGGTGGTGGCAGAGGCCGGGACATGGGCTCCCGACAGTTTGATCAGAAGGTTGTAGCCCGCATAGAGCAGCGTCACCGCCGCCAGGAGCATCGCAGCGACCATGAGCGCCCTCCCTCCGTTTCCCGGGCAGGCCGAATCGCTCAGGCGGCCCTCATCCCGCCGTAGCCGTCCATCGCGGCCAGCACTTCGTCCAGGGACCGCCGGGCGCCGGTCTGCAGATACTCCATCGCCCGCAACGCGGCCTCATGCGCTTCCGGGCTGGACCCGGCGACGCAATCCTCGATCACGCGGCAGAAATAGTCGCCCTGGTGGCCGTCGACGAAAGTGTAGTGGACGCAAACGTCGGTCAGCCCGCCCGTAAGCAGCAGCGTATCGACACTGAGCCCCCGCAGCAGGATTTCCAGATCGGTGCCGTAGAAGGCCGAGTAGCGGCGTTTCTGGATGAGGTAATCCCCGTCGCGGAAGTCGATCACCTCCTTCGCGAGCGCCGTTTCCGGGTTGTCGTCGAGGCAGTGGACATCCTCGCTACCGTCGAGTTCCCGGCCGAAATCCACCAGGTCGGCGCGATGGATCTCCTGAATGAAGACGATCGGGATGCCCACCTCTCGCGCCCGGTCGATGGCGAAGCGGGCCCGGGCGACCCTCTCGGCATAGTCCGGCATGTGCGGGATCGAGCGGGCCTCCTTCTCGACGAAGGCGGATTGCTGGATGTCGATCACGATCAGGGCCGGCCGGCCTTCGACCAGGCGGCGCTTGCGAGTTCCCGTATCGGTCATGCGAGGACCTCCTTCAGGTCAAGCCGTTCCGCTCCAGCCCCATGCCGTCAGGCCGCCCGAATCCGGGTCCAGGCCGCTTCGTAGAGCCGTGCGGCCTCCTCGCCCCGGTAGAGCGCCGGCTCGCAGGCTGCGAGCGTCTCCTCGGTCGGGAAGATGCCCGGATTGCCCGTATAGTCCGCCGGCAGCAGCGCCTTCGCGGCGGCATTGGGCGTGGCGTAGCGGATCGCCTCCGCAATCGCCGCGCCCGCCCCGGCCTCGAGGATGAAGTTGATGAAGGCGTGCGCATTCCGGGGATGCGGCGCGCCCCGCGGGATCGCGAGGGCATCCTCCCACAGGATCGACCCTTCGCGGGGCACGACATAGGCGATGTCGTCGTCCTCCGCCGTCGCCTGCAATATGTCGCCGTTCCACTCCATCGCGATATCCACCTCGCCGGAGAGCAGCAGGTCCTGCCCGTTGTCCGGCGCGAACAGCTTGAGATGCGGCTTTTGCGCGACGATCAGCTTCTCGGCCGCCTCGACGATCTTCGGATCGGCCGTGTTGAGCGGATGGCCCATATACTTGAAGGCTGCGCCCAGCACCGTGCCCGCCTCGCTCAGCAACGCGCAGCGGCCGCTATAGCGTTCGGAGTCGTAGAGCCAGCGCCAGCTGTCGGGCACACCGTCGCAGCGGGACTTCCGGTAGCCGATCCCCATAGTGCCCCACATATAGGGGATGGAATGATGCCGGCCGGGGTCGAAGGCGGCGTCCCGGAAGGCAGGCTCGATATTCGCCATGTTGGGGATGGCCGCGTGGTCGAGCGGCATGAGCATGTCGTCGGCGATCATGCGTTCGACGAAATCGTTGGTCGGCACGATCACATCGTAGCCGGGATTGCCCTTCTTCAGCGTTGCGAACAGCTCGTCATTGTCCGCGTAGAGGTCCATCCGGACCGATATGCCGGTCAGGGCCCCGAAGTCCGCGAGGGTGGTCTCGCCGATATAGGTGTCCCAGTTGTAGAAATTGAGCCTGGGCTCTTCCCCGGCGAGGCCGGCTTGCGGCAGGATCGCGAGGCCCGCCGCCGCCGCGCCCGTGCCGGCAAGGAAGCGGCGGCGCGTCGGCCGGGTTCCGAAAACCGTGCGCATCGGGGTCTCCTGGGCCTTCGGGGCGCGGTCGGGGCGAGTGTCGAGGGCGCGCAGGGAGAAGTCAAATGCGGGGGACTGCCGGGAATGCACGCTAGAATCGGGGGCCGGACGCGGATTATCGCGCTTCTCGGCGTGCCGACGGCGACCTTCAAGTCGCCGCTGATCTACAACCCCTGGTTCCGGAACCGGGGCATCGACTGCATCGTGGTGCCGATGGGTTGCGAGGCGGCGGATTTCGCGGATTTCCTGCCGCTCCTGTTCCGCCTGCGCAACCTCGCCGGCGCGCTCATCACCATGCCGCACAAGGTGGCGGCGGCCGGCCTGCTCGACGAGACCGGCCTCGCCGCGGACATCTGCGGGTCGTGCAACGCGGTCAAGCGGGACGGGGACGGCCGGCTGGTCGGCGACATGTTCGACGGCGAGGGCTTCGTCGCCGGCCTCCGCGGCAAGGGCCGCGACGTCCGGGGCGCCTCGGCGCTTGTCGCGGGATCGGGCGGAGTCGGGTCCGCCATCGCGGCATCGCTCGCGCGGGCCGGCGCACGGCGCCTCGCCCTTTTCGACATCGACGGAGACGCCTGCGACAGGCTCGCGGGCCGGCTGCGCGCCCATTACCCGGACCTCGCCCTCGAGACCGGATCGAACGACCCGCGGGGCCATGACATCGTCGTCAACGCGACGCCGGTCGGCATGAAGCCCGGCGACCCCCTGCCGATGGACGCGGAACGCATCGCGCCGGGCAGCTTCGTCGGCGATGTCGTGCTGGCACAGGAGGAAACCCCGTTCCTCGCCGCGGCCCGCGGCAGGGGATGCCGGACCCAGGCCGGGATCGACATGGTCTTCGAGCAGATCCCGGCCCATCTCGATTTCTTCGGGTTCCCCGCCGCCGCGCCGCAGGAGCTGCGCCGGCTCGCCGAACTCGACGACTGATGCCGGCCGGAGGCCTCGACATGGGGAATCCGTGGTAAGCTGGACGCAGGGAAAAGGCGGCTTGCGGGGCCGTCTTTTCGATTCCGGAAATCGAAGGAACCGCACGGTCATGCCGAAGACGGACAGGGGACATGCGCTCATCGGTTTCGAACCCTGAACCGCGGCGCGAGGACAGCGGGTCGGCCGGCTGCTTCGGATCCGGTACCCCGTAAAGCCCGATGCTCGCGCGCTTCCAGGCCCTGCCGCCTGTCGCCCGGGGCATGTTGCTGATGGTCGTCACGACGATCTGCTTCACGGCGATGCACACGATGGCGCGGATGATGGGCGAGGTGCTGCCGCCTTTCGAGGTCGCGTTCTTCCGCAACCTGTTCGGCCTGCTGGCGCTGGCGCCTGTCTTCCTGCGCCACGGGGCCGCGCCCCTGAAAACGGAGAAGCTGCGCCTCCACGCGCTGAGAGGCGCGGTGCAGGCGGGTTGGATGCTGGCCTTCTTTACCGGACTCACCATGATCCCGCTCGCCGACGTGACGGCGCTCGCGTTTTCCGCACCGCTGTTCGGCAGTCTACTGGCCGTGATCCTGCTGGGCGAGGTCATCCGCATGCGCAGGGTTGCGGCGCTGGTCGTGGGCTTCGTCGGGGTGCTGGTGGTGCTGCGTCCGGGCTTCGGGGAGGTCAGCGCCGGCGCCCTGCTGATCGTCGCCGCCTCGGTCGCATGGGGCTTGACGATCACGATCATCAAGGTACTGGCGAAGACCGAATCGAGCGTGACGCAAACGATCTATATGGGCCTGTTCCTCACCCCGATCACCCTCGTGCCGGCGCTCTTCGTCTGGGAGTGGCCGGAGCCCGTTCACTATCTTTGGCTTATCGCCATCGGCATTTTCGGCACTCTCGGCCACCTCGCCTTCGCG
>JAJECZ010000519.1 GCA_022821735.1 Alphaproteobacteria bacterium
GTCGCCTCCTTCTATTCCCCCGCCCGCCCGCTGCTTCTATTCCCCTCCCCCGCTTGCGGGGGAGGACGGGTGGGGGGCCGCTTTCGCGGCAGCGGAAGCGGCGGCGGAGCCCCGGGGAGACGTCCGTCACGCCGAGGGACCCTCACCCAACCTCTCCCGCCCAGCGGGAGAGGGGTTTTCATGGGAGCGCGGCCGCCGCAGTCCACCTCCCGCCTCCCTCTATTTTCCCTCCCCCGCTCGCTGCCCCTATTCCCCTCCCCCGCTTGCGGGGGAGGACGGGTGGGGGGCCGCTTTCGCGGCAGCGGAAGCGGCGGCGGAGCCCCGGGGAGACATCCGTCACGCCGAGGGACCCTCACCCAACCTCTCCCGCCCAGCGGGAGAGGAGTTTTCATGGGGGTGGGTCGCCGCCCGCGCGCAGCCTCTATTCCCCTCCCCCGCTTGCGGGGGAGGACGGGTGGGGGGCCGCTTTCGCGGCAGCGGAAGCGGCGGCGGAGCCCCGGAGCTACTGGCGGCGCAGGCCGAAGGCGCCGGCTGCCGAGCCGCTGCTGAAGCCGGCGTTGAACTCGCCGACCGCCGTGTGGGGGTGGGGCGCGACGTCGGGCGTCATCGCGTCATCGTCGTGGTCGACGGGCGCCACGGGGCCGTGGAAGGCGGCGCTGAACGAGCCGTCCAGTCCCGTCACGCCGCCCCCGGCCGTGCCCGATGCCGTGCCCGCGGCCGGGTCGATGGCGCCCGCCAGCGCCACCGACCAGTCATTGCCCTCTCCGCCGGACAGCACGAAATTGTCGATCGTGCCGGTGAGCATGTAGAGCTGGTTCGGGGCGATGTCCTGCGCGGCCGTCTGGCCGAAGGTCGCCGTCAGGCGGGCGTCCGCCGCGAAGTGGCCGGAATTGGCGTTGACGAGCTCGCCGGTGTTCGGGTCGTACCGGGTCCTGATGACATAGACGCCCGCCGCGCCGCCTTCGTAGCTGGCCCGGCCCATGACCGCGGCAAGGTCGCCGGAGGCCGGCACCGAGGACCCGGCGAAGGTCTCGACCTCGTCGTAGGTGACCGCGCCGTCATCGCCCGTCGTCTTCTTCAGCCAGAAGCCGTAATGCAGGTAGTCCGCGTCCCGCACATCGACGGTGGCGCCCGGGTCGGGCGTGAAGATCCAGCCCGCGCTCATTCCGGTGATCCCGCCGTCCGCGCCGATCTCGACCGTGCACTCGGCGGTGCCGTTGCACCTGTAGGTGCCCGCCGCGCCGTCATAGGCGCCGGGGAGTTCCCTGGCTTCGTCCGTGCCGTGCGTGCCCGGATCGTCATGGGCGAACCGCAGCGTCGCCGCGGTGCCGGCGGTGAACGCGGCCGCCGCCACCCGCCCGAGAACCTCCGCGTCGTTCCCGGCGATGCCGAGCGCCTCATGGGTGACGTCCGGCGTGTCGTTGGTGCCGTCGGTGCTGAAGTCCAGCGCGTGGACCTCCGCGAACGGTATCGCCTCGAGCGCCTCGATGTCGCTGTGGACGCCGACGACCTCCTGCACGCCCATGCCGTTGTCGCGCACGAGCATCCGCCCGTCCGGGCCCAGGTTCGCGGAAAACGCGAACGCGGGGTCGCCGTCTCCGGCCATCGCGCTGTCGGCGACCGCCACGCTCATGGCGCCGGCGCCGCGCGAGACGGTCAGGCTGTATGTATCGACGGCGGAGCCGTCGCCGGCGCTGCCGCCGAGGCCGGCATCGACCGCCTGGCCGGCCTCCGCCGCGATGGCCGCCTGTTTGGTGAGCGCCGCCGCGGTCCTCGCCGCCCGCTCCGTCTGCGTCGGAGTTCCCGGACCGCCGCCGCCGCCGCCGCCGCAACCGGCAAGCGACAGGGCGAGGGCGCAGGCGGAAAGCGTCCGGAATGTCGTCTTCGGTGTCATGGTCTGCCGCGCCTCCCTCTTGTCCGGTCGCAAGGAGGCCCTGGGACAAGGGTCCCCCGCGGGGACTCGGGATATTACCAGAGGTTCGTGCGCGATTGGCGGTCCGGCGCCTCAGAATTGCCTGACGAAGCTCAGCTCCGCGCGGAAGCCAAACAAACGCAGAAAACTGTTACCTATCTATCCGGTCTGTACCCGCCGAGGGACCCTCACCCGACCTCTCCCGCCCGGCGGGAGAGGGGCCTTCATGGGAGCGCGGCCGCCTCCTTCTATTCCCCCGCCCGCTCGCTGCCTTCTATTCCCCTCCCCCGCTTGCGGGGGAGGATGGGTGGGGGGCCGCTTTCGCGCCAGCGGAAGCGGCGGCGGAGCCTCGTGGAGAGGTCCCGTCGCGCCGAGGGACCCTCTCCCGGCCTCTCCCGCCCAGCGGGAGAGGGGCTTCTCAGGAGCGCGGTCGCCTCCCTCTATATTCCCCTCCCTTGCCCGCCTGCCTTCCATTCCCCTCCCCCGCTTGCGGGGGAGGACGGGTGGGGGGCCGCTTTCGCGGCAGCGGAAGCGGCGGCGGAGCCCCGGGGAGAGGTCCCGTCACGCCGAGGGACCCTCACCCAGCCTCTCCCGCCCAGCGGGAGAGGGGTTTTCATGGGGGTGGGTCGCCGTCCGCCCGCCCGCGCTTTCTCTTCCCCTCCCCCGCTTGCGGGGGAGGATGGGTGGGGGCCGCTTTCGCGGCAGCGGAAGCGGCGGCGGAGCCCGGCGGCGCCTCAGAATTGGCGCACGAAGCTCAGCTCGGCGCGGTTGCGGTCGTAGTCGAGGGCCTGGGCGTTGGTGTCGCGTTCCTCGCGGACGAGGCTGAGGCGGGGGCTGAAGCCGGCCACGGTGAAGGCGCGGTTGTGCACCGAGAGCGAGAGCGACTGCGTCTCGTCCTCGCGCGGCTCGCGGTCGATGGTGTTGTGCCGGAAGCCCTGCCCCTCATACTCCGTGCGCTGCAGGGAGGCGCGCAGGCCCACTGTGAAGCCGAGCGGCAGCGCCAGCGTCGCGCCGAGGCCGGCCCGGGGCCCGCTGTGGCGCCAGTGCTCCTGGCTGGCGCGGCTCCAGCTCCAGCCGGCATTGCCGCTGAGGCGCAGGATCGGCAGCGCGGCCCATACGGCGCCCAGCAGGACATCCCCCTCCGGGCCGTCGAGCCAGTTGCAGTCGCGGCAGTTGCGCCGGACGGCGTTCGCCCGGCCGAACAGGGTGAGGCGCGGCGTCAGCCGGTGCTCGCCCTCCAGCCGCAGGCCGAAGCGGTCGGTCTCCGGCGCGCCGGCGGTCCATTGCCGGTCCGC
>JAJECZ010000387.1 GCA_022821735.1 Alphaproteobacteria bacterium
CGCGCCTGAAGGCGCAGGACTTCGAGGTGTCGATGGGCGGCGAGCTGAAATCCGTGGCACGCGGCGAGACCCCGACGTGGCACGCCATCTACGAGATCGAAAGCCCCGACGTCATGAAGAGCGCGGCGTGGGCGGAGGCCGCCGAGCGTGGGCGCTGGCCCGGCGAGGTGCGCCCGCACACCCGCAACCGGCACCATTCGGTCCAGCGGGTGATGGGGGCGTAGCGGCCCATATATCGGATCCTCGAAGGGCTGCGGATCGTCGAGGCGTCCGCGTTGGTCGCAGCGGAGCAACGTGGTGATGGTGCAGATCACCGGGCCAGCGCCCACGCTCGACGGCCTTCGACTACACCGTGAACAGCGCAGCCGGATTCGGGGTCCGTCAGATCGACCACGGCAACGAACGGCATGATCCTTGTTTCCTCCGGCTTTTCCGCGGTCTGCCCCTGCTCTCCGAAAACCCGGCAAGGCTGACCGCCCCCGGCCTCCGTCGATCAGCGGGCTCTCGTGCTCCGGCCTGTCCGCCATGGCGAGGCCTGCGAGCCGCGCCCGGCGGACGATGCGCCGGACCCCCGGATCGGAGTCCGGGGCCGGCGCGGAGCCGGAAGCAACAATCGAGGGGGATCCGATGAGCAGAACCCCAGACTTGGACGCGGGCGCTGCCGAGCTCGACGCGCGCGAGGCCAAGCTTTCCGAACGGGAGGCCGCCACTGCCCGCACCGCCATGCCGAGATGGATACTCACTTTCCCGGGCCGCCCGCCCGTGAGAGGCTGGGACATGCTGAAAGATCAGGTCTTCAGAATCGATGACATCTACATTCCGGTGAAGCGGCGCCGCACCGTCGATCCTGCAGCCGTCGAGGCAATCGCCGAGAGCATGCTGGAAGAGGGCCAGCGCACGCCGGTCCTGCTACGCCAGGACGGCAAGCGCCTTGTGCTGGTCGAAGGCCTTCAGCGCCTGGAGGCTTGCCGCTCCCTGGGCGAGGAGACCATCGTCGGCATTCTCGTCCGAGGACGGTGAAGCAGGCGCGGCGGCTCGTCCTGTTTCCATCCACCGTCCCCACCTGTCGTCCGCTGTTATAGCCAGCATCCAAGCCTGATAGGTTGTCTGCAATGACCCAACGATCCGGCTCACCGTCCCGGTAATGCATTGAGTTATCAGCGTTTGCTGCAGTCGGAGATCTGCCACAAAAAGAGCATCGGCTATGGCGGAGAGGGTGGGATTCGAACCCACGATACGGGGTTACCGTATACACGCGTTCCAGGCGTGCGCCTTCAACCGCTCGGCCACCTCCCCGGCGGGGCGGAACATAAGGACCGGCCAGGAGCCGCGCAACCCGGCCGCCGGCCTCTACCGGATTCGCATATCTGCCGACGGCGGTTTGCCTCGCATGGCCCCTGTCCGCCACCCCGGCGGGGGAGCCGGCGTCCCGTCCTTCGTCCCGTCGTGCCGGGACCGGAACGCGGCTTCTTCGGAGTGGATTGCGATCCAGTATTTTTTCTCATTATTTTCAATCCGTTGGCACGAAGGAAGAAAAATTTTTCCGCAGAGGCTTGCAATTCGGGGAAAGCAACATCAGAATAAAAAGTGAACAAAAATCGGAGGCGCAGGACGGCTCCATGCCGACAGGAGCAGTGCGCCCGCCGCAACACGAAAGGAGACACGACCCGTGACCGACCTTCGCCCCCAGCCGGCCTCCGGGCCGGCGATGCGCCGCCCCTCGCGCGTGCGCGGGCAATCAGGCGCGCGAACCGCGCCGGCGCCGACGCGCGCCCCCGCGCGCGCAGGATACGCGCGAATCAGGGTCCCGCCGCACGGGGCGACGGAGGAGGCGACGGAAAGGAGGCCGCCATGGCTCGCGAAACGAGCCCTCGGACCGGCGGGAGCACTCGGAGCACGAACCCGGAACATGACAAAACATGACAAAACATGACACTCCATGACACCGTGGGTCAGAGGCGTCCGGGCATGACGGACAGGGGGCGGACCGGAGACGCCGCGCGCCAAAACCCCCGATCGGCTTCCGGCCTCCGCCTGCGGCGGGCGCGCCGGATACAGGCCGGGACGGGATGCGGGCATACGGCAGGGTCTGGAGGACAGGCGGCACGGAGGGAACGAAACGCAACGGAGGACGGCCGCCGCAACGGCGCCGCATGACAAAACATGACATTTCAGGACGCCTGCCTGGAGCCGCGCAAGTTGCCGCCGGCTGTGCCATGATGGGCGCGCGCACCGGCGGGAGGAGAGTCGGACGATGGAGAAGAGCTTCCAGTTCTCGAACATGCACCACGAGCTGATGGCCCGTGACGAGGCCTATATCTACGGCTGGCGCTACGAGCCCAGGGTGATCTTCGAGAGCGGCCGGGGGATCGTGCTGACCGACGTGGACGGCAAGGAGTATTTCGACCTCACGGCCGGCATGATGTGCATGGTGCTGGGCCACAGCCATCCGGAGCTGACCGAGGCGATCCGCGAGCAGGCGGACAAGCTGGTCCACACCTCCTCCTGGTATTCCAACCCCTGGCTGATTGAGTTCGCCGAGCTGATCGCGGGCACCCTTCCGGGCGACCTGAAGGTGGTGAACTTCGCCGTCACGGGCTCCGAGGCCAACGAGATCGCCATGCGCATGGCGCTAGGCGTCACCGGGCGCTACGACATCGTGTCGGTCATACGCGGCCTGCACGGCGGCAGCCTGGCGGCCGAGGCCGTCACCAGCGTCGGCGGCGGCCGCAAGGCGCATCTGGGGCCCCTGATGATGCCGTCCCACCGCAACGCGATCTACGCCCCGCTTTGCTACCGCTGCCCCGTCAACCTCGAATATCCCGGCTGCAACGTCGCCTGCCTCGACCACAGCGAGGAGCTGATGGAGCACATCACCAGCCGCAACCTCGCGCTGATCATGGCCGAAACTATCCCGGTGGCCGGCGGCATGGTGGTGCCGCCGCCGGAATGGCTGCCGCGCCTGCGCGCGATGGCCGACCGCTGGGGCGCGCTGCTGATGCTGGACGAGGCCCAGTTGGCGCCCGCCAAGACCGGCAGCATCTGGGCGTTCGAGCAATATGACGTGATGCCGGACATCGTGTCGTTCGGAAAGGGCATGACCGCCGGCATGGGCATCGCCGGCACCGTCACGACGCCGGAGATCGCGGAGGAGGCGCGCGGCAAGGCGGGCCTGCCCTGGGGCGGCACCTATTCCGGCGACCCGCTGCCCGCCGCCGTCGCGCTGAAGCAGCTCCAGATCGTGCTGCGCGACAATCTGGCGGAACAGGCGGCCGCCAGGGGCGCGAGGCTTCGCGCCGGGCTGGAGGCGCTTGCGCGCAAATACGACATCGTCGGCGAGGTGCGCGGCACAGGCCTCTACTACCTGCTGGACATCGTCGAGACACCGGAAAGCAGGCGCCCGGACCCGGCGATGGCGGAGCGCATCCGTTACAACGCCCTGCTCGAGGGGTTGGTCACGATCGCGGTCAAGAACTTCATCCGTGTCTGCCCGGCGCTGATCATCACCGAAGCGGAGATCGACGAAACGCTCAGCCGCCTGGAGACCGCCCTGCAACGGTCCATGGACGGGTTCCCGAGGGACCTGGACTACGCGACATCGAGCTCGCTCGCCGCCCGGCCCGCGGCCGCAGCGGCGACCTGACCTTCCGCCGGCGGCCGAAACGCAAGCGGCGGCGGCGGCCATGACGGCATTCCGGGAGGTCGCGGAAGCGGAGGCGGCGGGCGAAACCGCGCTCATCTACGGCGAAATCCGCCGGACTTACGCCGTCCCCTACGTCTCGTCGCTGTTCCGCCATCTGGCCGTCTATCCGGGCCTCCTGCCCTGGGCCTGGCGGGCGCTCGGCCCGGCGCTCGCCACCGGCGCCCTGCAGCACCTGGCCTGGCAGCGTGTCGATGTCTCCCGGCTGCCGCCGCTGCCGTCCCTGTCGCGCGAGGCGCTGGCCCGTCTCGGGGTCGACGATGCCGGCCTGGCGGCGGTCCGCACCGTCTGCCTCAGCTTCGCGCGGGTGAGCCCGGTCAATCTCGTCGTCGCCGCCTGCCTTGCGCGACTGCTCGGGCAAGACCGGTCCGGCGAGGAACCGGTGGTCGCGCTGGAGCCGGCCTCCCTGCCCGTGCCCCTGCCGGCCATGCCCGGCATGGCGCCGGCGGCGGCCATGACGCCGGAGACGCGGGCGGCGCTTGCGGCTTTCGAGACGGACCTTGCCGGCGAGGCGTTCGTGCCCGGCCTCTACCGCATCCTCGCCCGCTGGCCGGGCTTCCTCGCGCATCTCGCCGCGACGCTCGGCCCGCTGCTGCACGATCCCCGGGTGCTCGATGCCTGCGAGGAAATCGCCGACCGGATTGCCGCCGCGGCCCCGTCGGTGCTGGCGGCGCTCGAACCGCCGGCGGAGCCCGCGCCGCTCTCGCCCGAAGAAACCGCGGCTGTCCTCTCCGCGATCCGCACCTATCGCGGCACAAGCCCGCAGATGGTGGGCTTCGGAACCCTGATCCTGAAGGCGTTGCCGGCGGGCTGAGCGATCTGCTGTTAGCGCGCCCGGCGCTCTTTCGTCACCGTCTCGTAGGCGGCGTTGATGGCGGCGAGCCGGTCGTTGGCGAGTTCCATGAACTCCTCCGGCAGGCCCTTCGAGACCAGCTTGTCGGGGTGGTAGGTCAGCACGAGCTTGCGGTGTGCGGCGCGCAGTTCGTCGTCCGAGGCGCCCGGCTCCACGCCGAGCACCGCATAGGCGTCCGTAGCACTCCTGCCCCCATCGCCTGCGGCGCCGGCCCCGGAGCCGGCGGCATGGCGGGCGCGGAGCGATGCCATCTCGTAGTCGCCGACGCCGAAAATCGCCCCGATGCGCGCGATCATGCCCTCTTCCGCCGGATGCAGCTCCCCGTCGGCTGCGGCGATGGCGTAGAGCGCGTCCACCACCTCGGCCAGTAGTTCGGGCTTCCCGGCGAGCGCGCCGCGCACCTGCTCGGCATAGGCCTCGAAGCCGTCCGCGCTCCGCCGCGCCCCGTTGTAGAGGTCGGCGACCCGGCCGCGTTCGTCCGCGTCGAACGGGAAGACGCGCTGGAATGTGCGGATCTCGTCGCGGGTGACGGTGCCGTCCGCCTTCGCGACCTTGGCGGAGAGCGCAATGACGCCGAGCGCGAACACGACCCCCGCATCGGCCTCGACCGCTCCGTTGCCGCCTGCGACCGCGCGGCTTCTGCTCCGGTCGATGAGGCCGTGGCCGGCGACCGCGCCGAGCAGCGCGCCCAGCGGCCCGCCGACCGCAAAGCCGAGCACGCCTCCCACGATCTTGCCGATTATGGCCATATGCCGTCCCTGCCCGCCGCCGGTCGCGCCAGACTATCGCTTCGGCACGGGAGAGGACAGGCCGCGCGCAAGCCCGTCTTGGAAAGCGGCCGGCAATCGGCTTCAATCCCGCCTGCCCGCTCCGGGCGGAGAGGCGCCGCGCCATGCAGCCGCAGAACCTGCTTTTCGTCATGTCGGACGAGCATTCCGCCAATGCCATGGGGGTCGCCGGCCATCCCTTCGTGCAGACACCGAACCTGGACGCGCTGGCGGCGCGGGGCACGCTCTTTTCCAGCGCCTACACGCCCTCGCCGATCTGCGTGCCGGCCCGCGCCGCCTTCGCCACCGGGCGCCATGTCCACGAGATCGGCGCCTGGGACAACGGCCACCCCTATGACGGCAGCGTGCCCGGCTGGGGCCATGCGCTGCAGGCGGCGGGCCGCCCGGTGCTCTCCATCGGCAAGCTGCATTACCGCGACGAGGCGGACCCGACCGGCTTCGACACCCAGATCCGCCCGCTGCATGTCGTGGACGGCAAGGGCGATGTGTACGGCGCGATCAAGGACCCCATGCCGGTCCGTTTCGGCGGGGCGAAGTTCTCGCGCGAGATCGGCCCCGGCGAGAGCGGCTACACCCGCTACGACCGGGCGATCGCGAACGAGGCGGTGCGCTGGCTGGGCGAAGAGGCTCCGGCGGCGGAGGGCCCGTGGGTGCTGTTCGTCTCCTTCGTCTGCCCGCATTTCCCGCTGATCGCGCCCGAGCCCTTCTTCGCCCTTTACGACCCGGCGGACATGGCCCTGCCGAGGGACTATCGGCGCCGGCCGCGCCACCCCTGGATCGAGGCCTATGCCGAGGCCCAGCCCTATGACAGCTTCTTCAACGACGAGGCGCGCCGGGTCGCCATCGCCTCCTATTACGGCCTCTGCTCCTTCCTCGACGACAATATCGGCCGCGTGCTGGCCGCACTGGAGGAAGCCGGCCTCGCGGAGGCAACCCGCGTGATCTACACCAGCGACCACGGCGAGAATCTCGGCGTGCGGGGGCTCTGGGGCAAGTTCAACATGTATGAGGAGGCGGTCCGCGTGCCGCTCATCGCCGCCGGGCCGGGCGTGCCGGCAGGACGGGTCTGCAAAACGCCGGCCTCGCTGCTGGACTGCCACCCGGCGATCCTCGAATGCGCGGGCCTCGAAGCCGACCCCGCGCTCCCCGGGCGCTCGCTCTGGACGCTCGGCGACGAGCCGGAGCGCGCCGTGTTCAGCGAGTATCACGCGGCCGGGGCCGTCTCGGGCTGCTTCATGCTGCGACAGGGCCGATGGAAGCTCATCCGCTACACCGGCTTCGAGCCCGAACTGTTCGATCTTGAGGCCGACCCCCAGGAACGCGAAAACCTGGCTGCCAGCGAGCCGGAGACGGTCGCCCGGCTCACGGCGGCGATGCGCGAGGTCTGCGACCCGGACGAGGTCCACCGCCGCGCGCGGGCGAGCCAGAATGCGCTGGTCGAGGCCCATGGCGGCCGCATGGCCGTGATGCAGGCCGGCGCCTTCTCCGGCACCCCCGCCCCCGGCGACAAGCCCGTTTTCACGGCATGACCGCCAGCCCGCGAGAGACCCCATGATCGTCATCGACTCGATCACCCATGTCGAACCCAGCTATCGCGGGCGGGTGGTGCTGGCCGGCAGCCATGGCGGGGCCTATTGCGCGGGCGTGGCCGCGAAGGCAGGGCTCAGGGCCGTCATGCTGAACGATGCCGGCTTCGGCCTCGACCGGGCGGGCGTCGGCGCGCTTGCCCTGCTGGACACGATCGACATGGGCGCCGCCGCCATCGACCATATGAGCGCGCGTATCGGCGACGGTGCCGACATGGCCCGGCGGGGCGTTCTGTCCGCCGTCAATGAGGCCGCTGCCCGCGCCGGCTGCCGCATCGGCATGGGCGCGGCGGAGGCTGGCGCGCTGCTTGCCGAAGCGCCGGAACCCTCAGGCGTCCTGCCGCCGCAGGAGGAAGCCCGCATGGAACTCGCGCCGGGCGTGGTCGGCCTCGACTCGCTCTCGCTGCTCGAAGCCTCGGACGGCCACAAGGTAGTCGTTTCCGGCAGCCACGGCGCGCTGCTGCCCGCCAATCCGGGCTACGTCATCCACCATGTCGTGCGCGCCGTCGTCTGCCACGATGCCGGCATGGGCTGCGACGAAGCGGGCATAAGCCGGCTGGAGCCCTGCGCCGGCATGGGCGTGCCGGCCGCGGCCGTCGAAGGCGCGACCGCGCGCATCGGCGACGCCCGCTCGCTCTGGAACACCGGGCGGCTCTCCGCCGCCAACAGCCTGGCCCGCGCCGCGGGTGCGGCGCCCGGCATGACCGTCCCCCAATTCGCGGAGCTTTTCGCATGACCGACCGGCGCAACGACCCGACGCGGCGGATGAATGGCGGCCGCGCCGTCGCCGAGATGCTGAACGCCTATGGCGGCGCGCCGATCTGGGGCATGGCGGGTTTCCAGCTCCTGCCCTTCTATGACGGGGTGCGCGCGCTCGGCATGACCCACACGCTCATCAACGACGAGCGCTGCGGGGCCTTCGCCGCCGACGCCTGGGCGCGCGTGACCGGGCGGCCGGGCGTGGTCGATGCGACGCTCGGCCCCGGCGCGACCAACCTGCTGACCGCGCTGGTGGAGTCGCTGAACGCCGGCGTGCCGATGATCGCCGTGGTGGGCGACGCCAACCGCGCGCACGCCTGGAAGAACATGACCCAGGAGACCCGCCAGATCGAGATGCTGGCGCCGGCGGTGAAGGAAGTGATCCGCG
>JAJECZ010000162.1 GCA_022821735.1 Alphaproteobacteria bacterium
GTCGGCCGCCGAGGCTGCGCCGGCCGTCATTGCGCCAGCGAAGGCCAATGCGGTCGTCGCAAGCAGGGTTTTTCTCATAATCCCTTTTGTGCGAGAAACTCCGCACGATGGCCTCCACAGTCATCGGAACCCCTGCCGGACCGGACCGGCTCCGCGCACCGGAGCCGTCCGTCCGTCGTGGACCTGCACCCGGCGACGGAATCGCCGGAGCGGAACCGGGAAAACGAAGCGAACGACGATTACAGGAAATCGTGCCGGAGGGGCGGTGTTGCAGGCCACCCCTCCGGCGGCCGGTCAGGGCTGGAAGGAGCCCGGGGCTGGGCTACGGCCCCAACCGGCCATTCGGTGGAAAACCGCTGGCCGCAGATGCTGCCGGATGCGGCAGACCCGTTCAAGCATTTCCCTTCCGGAAGCATCTGTAATTTTCGCGGGAATGCAACCGTTCACGGCCCCATAAGGGCATCCAATCCATCGCCTCCCGACCAGGACCAATTGTGGACGAACTCAAGGTATATTCAAGTCGAACAGGGGCAAGGTCCAAACCGCCGCCTGCAGCTGGTGGTATTGTCGTGCGTTGTTGATACAGCGTTCGTCCTTGCAGTCTCCGGGGGACCACGCGGACGAACACGCGCTCAATCCTTCACCAGAAAGACTCCCGATTTTCGAATGCTCCACTGCAATGCCGTTCGAACTGCCGATCAACACAAGAAAACCCGTTGCGAAATCTTCACAAGATTACGGGGCGGTTCCTGACCGTTTCAAGGTCAGGATTTTGCCTTTGCAGCACCCGGTCAGCAGCAACAGGCGGATGACGGTGACCCGCTGCGCCCGACGGCTTTCGTGCGCCTTGAGCCTCGCAGACAGACGGCAGATTTCCTCGTCGGAAACGAAACACTCGCGGCCCTTGCGGCGATAGCGCTTGATCCCTCGGCGGGGGTTGGCGCCGTTGCCCTGCGCGGGTACCGGAGCGGCGATCGAGCCGCGAGCTAAGTGCTCCTGGCGCCATCTCGGCTGTCGTTCGCGGCGACCGCGGCAGTCACGACCTTCCGAACGATCCTTGCCAGCACGCGGCAAGCAGCGCCCGCGAACGCCATTTCCGCCACCGCCCTTCACCGCTGCGCCGCGCCGATCAACAGAAGCCGTCCATAGGCAAGCACGAACCCGGCAAAGCCGGAGCACCACAGAAGGCCCGCAAGCGTCCATAACGTCATCGCGTGCTCCGGAAGCATGCCGCCGGCGAGCCGCACGAACACCGAGGCGACAACCAGCAGATAAAACGCCGCCGTCCCCGAACCCGCCTTCAGCTCACGACCGCTGTGGCCGAGCGTCGCGCGGGTCATCACGGCAAGCGTCATGACCCCGATGGCACCCGCCGTCCACAGATGCTGCGCGGAGGCGGGTGCCAGGGTGTCGGGCCACAGGATAGCCGCGCCCACTCCCAGCATGCCAAGCGGCACGAACGCATATCCCACATGCAGGATCCAGAGCAGGGGTTCGCGGCCGGTATCCAGTCCCCGCCAGCGCGAAAGCCGCAAGGCCTGCGCCAGGCCCGAGGCAAGCAGCAGGTATCCTGTCTCCGGCGTATCGGGGATCGCAACCCACGCCGCCATGGCAAGCAGGGTGAGCGCAAGCGCCAGCCCGTCGAGACGCCCGAACGCCGCCGGCAGAACCTGGCCGTCGCGCGCCGCCAGCCAGTTTCGCGTGAACGCGGGCACGATGCGTCCGCCGATCACCGAGATCATCATGATCGCGGCGGCGAGGCCGACGCGCAGCCCGTAGCCCGACGCCGCATAAGCACCGTCGGCGACCTCCCGATGAAACAGCGCGTTACCCGCGACGAATACGCCGATCATCGCGATCACCACCAGGTTGCGCCAGTTCCTGCCGACGACGATCTCGCGCAGTACGAAGACGGCCAGGACGACGGGGCAGGAGAGGTCGATCAGTGCCACGGCCAGGGGCGTGAGCCATTCCGACGCCGCGACCGCAATCCGGCCAAGAACCCAGAGCGTGAGCAGGCCGGCCAGAGGCCATCCCGCGAGCGGAGGTCGGCCTGTCCAGTTCGGCACCGCAGTGAGCAGGAATCCCGCGAGCACCGCGCCGAGATAGCCGAACAGCGCCTCGTGGGCATGCCAGGACACCGGGTCGAAGGCGCTCGACAGTTCGAGCTTCCCGGCGAGCATCGCGAGCCAGAGCGCCACGGCAAGCAACGCCCACAGCGCTGCGAACAGGAAGAAGGGCCGGAAGCCGTAGGACAGGAACGCGTGCGTCGAGGCCGCAGTTCCGGATTGTTGCGCGTTCGTCACCAGGCCCGCTCCCGATATCGTTAGAGCCGACAGACCCAAGTCGTGCTTGATATAAGCGCGACGACCATCGGAGAGCTACCGTGCCGAATCATTTCGAAGAATGTATGTTCTTCGGGCGAATGAGGACTCCCCCTCGATCGCTTGCAAAGGGAACCCGTGAGCGCTGTCGGCGGCTGTGCCGACGGCGTAAGGTACTGACCGCAAGCTCGGAGGCCGCATGAAGAAGCTGGCCGCATCGCTGGTCCTCGTTCTGCTGTCGTTTGCACCCGCGTTCAGCGAGGACACGGCGCCGGACAGGCTCCGCATCGGTGTCGATCCCGCCTATCCGCCGTTCAGCGACATCGACGA
>JAJECZ010000020.1:0-5000 GCA_022821735.1 Alphaproteobacteria bacterium
GCCGTCAGATACAGATAGCCCGTCAGGCCAGGCTCAGGGCCAGGCCCCAGGCGGTCAAATGCTCAGGAATCGCGGTAAAATCCCGTAGGAATCGCGGTCAAGTCCCATAGGAATCGCGGTCAAATCCGCCAGGAATTTGCAACCAACGATGGTAGCGAGTTTAGCCAGCCAATCTGCGTGCAACTCTTGCCGGCCTGCCCGGCCAGTGCCAGTAGTGAACTCGTAAGCAATGTGCGAAATTTCGGAGCGGGCCGCTACATAGGCAGACCAACGTCGGAAGTCATCTTCGGTACGCCCGTTGATATGTAATGCTGCGGGAAGGCCCTCTTGGAGAAATTCTTCGTGAACGATTGCAATACGCTTCATTGAGTGAAGATCGTCCCAACGAGGACGATCAATAAAGAGGCTGTAGTTCGGTGTCGTCACCAGGACGATTCCTGCTCGCTTCATCGCCTGGATTATCTCTCGTCGGAGGCTTTTCCCAAAAGCCCACCAACGTTCAAGGGGGCGATCGCGATCAGTCCCTGTCAAGAGGACTTGTGCATCGTGCCCAAGTCCAAAGGCGTTAGCCAATGCCGCTCGAGAAGGATACCGCGGATTACCGGTTCGACGATCGAACATCTTGTACAGGGGTAGGGCAACGGTTTGTGATGAGGTGGGTATGCTTCGCGCTGCCCGGTGATACAGTATCGGCACGACGCGCGGTATGTCCGGGGAAGTAAGAAGTGGAGCGCGGGGTACGGTGTTCAAGTCGAATGTATCTACCTCTCGTACCCTGTCGACAAAATGCGGATTATTTCGGCAGACCCGATCACAGTCTTGCGGATTTCCACAGCAAAATTGTAAGCAGTCAAAGAACGGAATGTGAGGACGCAACCCGCCGCACAGATCGAAATCGGGACAGGCCCGACAGCCAAGGGCGTCAATGTCAAGCTCGGGATCGTGCCAAAGCCGGCGCGGGTTCGGTTGGGGCCTCCTAATTTTGTCCTGTACCGCGGCTTCAGATTTCGTATCTGATCGTGTCAGCATAGGGAAATGTCCGCAACCCGAGCTATGGGGTAGACCTGTTCGACGGTGCCTTTGGCTATACCACAGGATTCATTGACCGCTTCGATGAGGGCCGGTGCGGGGTTAGTAAATCTTGCAACCTCCGTATTGCCTCGCCGGGCAATGAGCGCGCTACCTTGGGGCTGGACGACAAGATTCTCTCCGACCTCAGGAAGAGCGTTGCAAATGATGTCAGCGGTTGCCGTCCGAGCGGAAGACACTGGTACCCTCGTAAACAGAGTTGCAGTCGCCAGTTCAACGCGCGCACGATCCCAACTCTTCTTGAAGGTGGGGGCGGCTTTTTCGATGAATTCTGAACCCATGTCTTAGCTTCCTTCAAACAGCGGGCGATAGCGTTTCGTCCGGCCTTGGCTCTCCTCAACAATAAGTCCAAGCGCCGCCAACGATGCAAGACGATTGTTCCAAGCTGTCGTGTGCTTGAGTCCTTCGCTCTGCCCATAGTTCCGCATGAGGGCGCCAGCATCAGTCTCGCCGTGCTCGTGTACCAAATCGAATGTGAGTCGTTGCTTCGGGTCAAGTTCACCAATCGGGGCGACATTTGTGACGAAGCCACCCTCCTCAAGCCCGCATGTCATGAGAACGTCTCCACGAGTGCCAAGCAATTCGACCAATTCATCGCGGACGTACACATTTGCGTTGGCGATGACGGGGTAATACTGGGAACGGCGTCCTCTGATAATGTCGCGAAAAGCCAGTACGCTCTCACGCAGGAAACTTGCTGTCGCGATCTCGACGCCGTCGAAGTCCAAGAATACGAGAGCTGGGCCATCAGGCTCATTTGCCGTTGCTGTGAGCAGTTGGTTGAGTGCGGCCCTTCCATTCAGGGCGCCGGCCAGGAAAGGAGTTCCGCAGGTAGCCTTCAGATCTATCTTCATAGAATCACCGACCTCACGTTAGATGCGTGAGATATAGGCCACACGGGATACCGAGTCAAGCCCGCCATACGAAGGTGCCGTTGCCCAAGGCCTTGGTCCAGCGCGCTGAAAAGTGCCGCGGGTGGTCAGTGCACAACCCTTGGAACATTCCGCCCAAGCATCGATTCGGCCGCGCCAGGCATTTTCGTCCTTGCTCTCGGTGTGTTAGCCGTGTCGGACGCATGCGTACCTGAGCGGCTTCGGCAACTGACAACCGAATGAATTCCATGCCGACCACCGGAAAACGTACGGCCAAGCTGCGCACCACGCTCAACAGGCAGGTCATCGATGCGCTCGAGCCGGCGGCCGACAAGCCCTGGATCGCCTGGGACGACAAACTGGCCGGCTTCGGCGTGCGCATCCTTCCCAGCGGCACCAAGTCCTTCATCGTCAACTACCGCACCGGCGACGGCGGCCGGAAGGCGCCCAACAAGCGGGTCGTGATCGGCCGATACGGCAAGACCACGCCGGACCAGGCAAGGCGCCTGGCGCGCATCATCCTCGGCCAGGCCGCGGGCGGTACGGATCCCATCTACGAGCGCGTCGCAGCTCGTGTCATGTCTTCGCCAGGAGGCGGGAGCGATGGTGGAACATCGGAAAACGGCTCTTCGGAGGGCGCGACGCCGACCACTCGCACCAAGTACCTGAACGCCCACGAAGCGGCCGACTATCTGGGCCTCTCGGTGCGCACGATGAACCGCTATCGCGTCACGGGTGATGGCCCGCCCTACTACCGCTTGGGCGGCCGCGTGCGCTATGTACGCGTCGAGCTCGACGAGTGGGCAACAGGATCGAGAAGGACCTCGACCTCGAACCACGATCCCGGGTAACGCCCGGGTCTCAGGGGCGTGCTAACAACTCGGCGTGGATCCGCAGATTGGCGAGTGTTTCCGCGTAGAGCGCGGGCATTTCGACACGGTATCCCATCTCTTGCCGCTGCGAGCTGCGGCTTCACGCAGCCCCCCGCAAAGACGATCACTTCGAATGGGCCCCGACCGATCAGCGCCCATTTCACGCGACCGAGCGGCTCTGACCTTTAGGTTTCTCCCCTGACGGTGTTGATCCCCGCGAGGCACTTCACGCGCGACAGTTCGCTCGGGGAGCGGAGTGGCCATACACTGCCAACCATGGTCACACGTATGAAAATGCAACGTTATTTCAACACGGTACGATATTTCGACTTACGCTCGTTCCTCTACTGAAGCGTTCCCTGGCGGAGCCAGGCGCGGCCATTTGTGGACAAAAGATGTATCCC
The DNA here is from genome assembly GCA_022821735.1 of Alphaproteobacteria bacterium. Lineage (GTDB taxonomy): Bacteria > Pseudomonadota > Alphaproteobacteria > Bin95 > Bin95 > Bin95. Next base: position 3,238 of record JAJECZ010000020.1, read on the forward strand.
GTGAGCTGCCTCGTGTGTTGATACAAAGTCGATGCTCGACGGATCAACACATAAGAAACCCCCGAAAACATCAACGTTTCCAGGGGCTTGAGTGGTTGCGGGGGTAGGATTTGAACCTACGACCTTCAGGTTATGAGCCTGACGAGCTACCGGACTGCTCCACCCCGCGACAAAGGCTGCGGCCCAGGCATTGGCGGAGGGGGACGCGCCGGGCGATGGGTTGGCTTGGCAGCGACCTGCTCTCCCGCGCCTTAAGACGCAGTACCATCGGCGCTGCGGGCTTTCACTGCCGAGTTCGGGATGGGATCGGGTGTTTCACCCGCGCCATAACCGCCAAGCCAACGCATCGTCCGGATGCGTCCTTGCCTTTCCGATTGCGCGTCTTCGCCGGCGGCGCCCGCCGCAGTTTGCGGGCGCGGATCTGGAGCCGTTCGAGCGATTAGGACCGGTCCGCTTCGCACATTGCTGCGCTTCCACTCCCGGCCTATGGACGTGGTGGTCTTCCACGACTCTCAGGCGAGACCTGGTTTCGAGGGGAGTTTCCCGCTTAGATGCTTTCAGCGGTTATCTCTTCCGACCGTAGCTACCCGGCTGTGCCGCTGGCGCGACAACCGGTCCACCAGAGGGTCGTCCACTCCGGTCCTCTCGTACTAGGAGCAGGTCCTCTCAAGTCTCGTACACCCACGGCAGATAGGGACCGAACTGTCTCACGACGTTCTAAACCCAGCTCACGTACCACTTTAATCGGCGAACAGCCGAACCCTTGGGACCTGCTTCAGCCCCAGGATGTGATGAGCCGACATCGAGGTGCCAAACACCCCCGTCGATGGGGACTCTTGGGGGGTATCAGCCTGTTATCCCCGGCGTACCTTTTATCCGTTGAGCGATGGCCCTTCCACTCGGAACCACCGGATCACTATGACCGACTTTCGTCTCTGCTCGGCCCGTCGGCCTCGCAGTCAGGCGAGCTTATGCCATTGCACTCTTGCGGCTGATTTCCGACCAGCCTGAGCTCACCATTGTGCGCCTCCGTTACGCTTTAGGAGGCGACCGCCCCAGTCAAACTACCCACCACGCAGGGTCCCGGACCCGGATTCACGGGCCGCGGTTAGACACCAGAGAACAAAAAAGCGGTATTTCAAGGTTGGCTCCACGCGAGCTGGCGCCCACGCTTCGAAGCCTCCCGCCTATCCTACATAGTCATCCCCTAGAGCCACTGCGAAGCTGTAGTAAAGGTGCACGGGGTCTTTCCGTCTGACCGCGGGTACTCCGCATCTTAACGGAGAATTCAATTTCGCCGAGCCAACGCTGGAGACAGCGGGGAAGTCGTTACGCCATTCGTGCAGGTCGGAACTTACCCGACAAGGAATTTCGCTACCTTAGGACCGTTATAGTTACGGCCGCCGTTTACCGGGGCTTCGATTCAAAGCTCTCACCTCTCCTCTTAACCTTCCGGCACCGGGCAGGCGTCAGACCCTATACGTCGTCTTGTCGACTTCGCAGAGCCCTGTGTTTTTAGTAAACAGTCGCCACCCCCTGGTCTGTGCCCCCGGCCCGTGGTTGCCCACGAACCGGGCTCCCTTCTTCCGAAGTTACGGGAGCATTTTGCCGAGTTCCTTCAGCGTTGTTCTCTCGAGCGCCTTGGTATTCTCTACCTGCCCACCTGTGTCGGTTTCGGGTACGGTCTTGCTCCGGGGCTATTTCCCGGGACGGCTTCGCCGCCGCGGCAATCCGATAAGCCGCGACCACTTACGCCATCCGTC
>JAJECZ010000020.1:10000-14304 GCA_022821735.1 Alphaproteobacteria bacterium
CCGTCGTCTCCCGCGGCTGGAAAGGCGCCTACGGGCGCTATATCCGTATCCGCCACCGCGGCGGGTACCAGACCGCCTACGCCCATCTCAGCCGCTACGCCAAGGGGTCGCGGCAGGGCCGGCGGGTCAAGCAGGGCCAGGTCATCGGCTATGTCGGGTCCAGCGGCCTCTCGACCGGACCGCATCTGCACTATGAGGTGCTGGTCAACGGCCGGCAGGTCAATCCGGTGAAGCTCAAGCTGCCGAGCGGCAAGAGCCTCAAGGGCGAGGCGCTGGCCGGCTTCCGCTTGCACCGGGATGAAATCGACCGCAAGCTGGACGAATTGGCTGTCGGCGCACTGGCCGACGCCGGATAAACGCAGCGCGCTGCAGCAAAGAGAGCGCCGGGAGGACCGGAACTATGCGCCAGACCGCCGGCCGCAAGGCCGAAACCCCGCATGTCACGCACGAGCTCGCGCGGTTCGCCTCCGGCATCCGCTATGAGGACCTGCCGGCGGATGTGCGCTTCATGGCCCGCCAGTGCCTGCTGGACTGGCTGGGCGTCACGCTCGCCGGTTCGCGGGAGCCGCTCGCCCTGATGCTGAAGGCCGAGGCGGCCGAGGAGGGCGGCGCGCCGCGCGCCACGCTCATCGGCGGCGGGGCCAGGACCTCGATGGGCCAGGCGGCGCTGGTGAACGGCGCGGCCGGCCACGCGCTCGATTTCGACGACGTGCTGGGCGCCATGACCGGCCACCCGACCGCGCCGGTGGCGCCGGCCGCGCTCGCGCTGGCGGAGGGCCGGGGGCTCGACGGCCGGCGGGTCGTCGCCGGCATCGTCGCGGGCATCGAGGTCGAGGCGCGCCTCGGCCGCGTGCTCGGCGACAGCCACTATGCGAAGGGCTGGCACGCGACCGGAACCGTGGGCGCGTTCGGAGCGGCGGCGGCGGCGGCCAACATGCTCGGCCTCGACGCGGAGCAGACGGCCCGCGCGCTCGGCATCGCCGGCACCCAGGCCGCGGGGCTCAAGTCCATGTTCGGCACCATGTGCAAGCCGCTCCACGCCGGCAAGGCGGCGCGGAACGGCCTCATGGCCGCCACGCTCGCCGAACGCGGCTTCACCAGCCGCGACGACGTGCTCGACTGCGTGCAGGGCTTCACCGACACCCAGACCGAGACCTTCCGCCCCGAGGCGCTGCTGGACGAGCCGGACCGGTTCCACATCCTCGACACGCTCTTCAAGTACCACCCGGCCTGCTACGGCACCCACGCCACCATCGAGGCGTGCCTGGGCGTGGCGGAGAATCCCGCCTTTGACGCCGGCGATGTCGAGCGCGTCGAGGTGAAGGTGCCGATGAGCGCGCTTCGCATGTGCAACATCCCGGCGCCGGAGACCGGCCTCGAGGCCAAGTTCAGCCTCGCCTACAATGCCGGCCTCGGGCTGACGAAACAGGCGACCGGCGCGCTCGACACCTATTTCGACGAGAACCTGGACCGGCCCGACGTCCACGCCATCCGCGAGACCGTCTCGGTCGAAGGGTCCGACGACATGGCGAAGTTCGGCGCCGACGTCGTCGTGCATCTGGGCAGTGGCGTGGCGTTGCGCGGCGCCGCCGATGTCGGGGTGCCGGCCGGCGACAAGGACCGGCAGTGGGAGAAGCTGCAGGGCAAGTTCCGCGCGCTCGCCGCCCCGCTGCTGGGCGCAGGCGCGGCCGAGGCGCTGATCGGGGCCGTCGGCGGCCTGGACGATGCCCGCGATGTCGGCGCGGCGCTGGCGCCGGCCGGGGCGGAAACCGGCTGAGGAGGACAGCATCATGGACGGCATGCAGACAGGCGGGCTCTACCCCGCGCTCGACGAGCTGGACGAGGAGCGGCGCATCCGCACGGAACTGGCCTGCGCCTACCGGCTGGTGGACCATTTCGGCTGGACCGAGCTCATCTACGGCCATCTCACCGCGCGCGTGCCGGGGCCGGACCACCATTTCCTCATCAATCCCTTCGGGCTGAATTACGAGGAGGTGACGGCCTCCAACCTTGTCCGCATCGACCTGGACGGGAATGTCATCGAAGGCGATTACGAGGCCAATTTCGCCGGCTTCGTCATCCATTCCGCCATCCACATGGCGGGCGGCGACAACAATTGCGTGATGCACACCCACACCCGGGCGGGCATGGCCGTCGCCGCGGTCGAGGAAGGCCTGCTGCCGATCTCGATGACCTCCACCACCTTCTTCGACGATATCGCCTATCACGACTATGAGGGGCCGAGCGTCTATCTCGACGAGCGCGAGCGGCTGCTGGCAGCGCTGGGCGAGAAGAAGGCGATGATCCTGCGCAATCACGGCCTGCTGACCGTCGGGCGCACGGTCGCGGAGGCGTTCGCGCGCCTCTACCGGCTGGAGCGGGCCTGCCAGGTCCAGGTCGATGCCGGTGCAGCCGGGACGCTGCGCGTGCTTTCGGACGACATTGCGGCGCAGTCGGGGCGGGACACCAACGCCTTTGCCGGGCGCGAGAGCAACGAAGCGATGGGCGGGCTCGAATTCGCGGCGCTCATGCGCAAGATGGACCGGAAAGACCCGAGCTACCGGGACTGAGCCCGGGGCCCACTGCATGACTCTTGCTTGGAGCGTTTCGCTGCCCCCCTCCCGCTCGGCGGGAGGGGCCGGGGGAGGGCTTCCCGGCGTGACGGAGCCTTCGCCGGGCTTCGCCCGCCGCTTCCGCTGGCGCGGAAGCGGCCCCCCACCCGGCCTCCCCCGCAAGCGGGGGAGGAGTTTTCCGGCAGCGATCGGCAAAGGTCCCCGCCAATGAGTGCTAATACGATGCGCGCCGTCGTCTGCCGGGCGTTTGGCCCGCCGGAGGAACTCGAAATCGGCGAGCTTCCGGCGCCGGAGCCGGGGGCGGGCGAGGTGGCGGTCCGGGTCGAGGCGGCGGGCGTCAGCTTCGCGGACACGCTGATGATCCGCGACCTGCACCAGAACAAGCACGAACTGCCGTTCGCGCCGGGCATGGAAGTGGCCGGCCGGGTGGCGGAGACGGGCGCGGGCGTCGAAGGCCTCTCGCCCGGCGACCGCGTCATGGCGCTGGTCTATGACGGCGGCCATGCGGAATGCGCCGTCGCGCCGGCGGCGGAGACCTTTCCCGTGCCGGGCGGCGTGTCGATGACGGCGGCGGCGGCGCTGGGCGCGGCCTATCTCACCGCCCATGCCGGGCTGTTCTGGGAGGCCCGCCTGGAGGCCGGCGAGACCCTGCTGGTGCTGGGCGCGGGCGGCGGCACGGGCCTCGCCGCGGTGGAAGTCGGCAAGGCGCTCGGCGCGCGCGTCATCGCGGCCGCCTCGACGGCGGAGAAATGCGCGCTCGCCGAGGAGCGCGGCGCCGATGCGGTCGTGACCTACCCGGCGGAGTCGATCCGCGGGCGCGTCATGGCGGAGACCGGCGGCGAGGGCTGCGGCGCGGTGTTCGACCCCGTCGGCGGCGACCTCTTCGAAGAGAGCTTCCGTTCGCTCGGCTGGGGCGGGCGGCACATCGTGGTCGGCTTCGCCGGCGGCGCGGTTCCGGCCTTCAGGGCGAACCATCTGCTGGTGAAGAACCGCGCCGCGCTCGGCCTCGCGCTGTTCAACTACCGCAAGCGCCGCCCCGACCGGCTGCGCGCCTCGGCCGGGGCGCTGCTGGATTGGGCCGCCGCCGGCCGTATCCGGCCCCATGTCTCCTCGGAACTGCCGCTCGAGGAAGCGCCCGCGGCGCTGCGCGCCATCATGGACCGCAAGGCCGCCGGCCGGCTGATCCTCCGACCGTAAGCGGGCGGGGCCAGAGGCGGCCTCCCGGCTTGCGTGGCCGGAATTCACGAAAACTCAATAATTTTCATTTTTTGTTCCCGATACTGCTTGACATCACGGAAAATATACTGATATAAGGCCCGCAGAGGCGGCATCCGGAGCCGCTTCTCCGGCGCCGCGCGGCCGGCGGCGCCATGTTCGAAAACCCCCTCAGAAACCGACGGGAGACGTGCGCCCGGCGTCTCGTGCGCGCAATCAGGCGCGCAAACCGCGCCGGCGCCGACGCGCGGGCCCGCACGCACGCGAAACGCGCGCGGCATAGGGTCCGCCGCTCCCGACCGGACAAGGAGACATGGATGACCGCAACCGACCCCCGACCCGCACTGGCGGCGATGCTGGCCGCAAAGCTCGCGCCCGCCGCCGAAGCCCTCGCCGAAGCCTATGCACGGGACGCCGACCCCGAGCCCCCGCCCCCCCACGACCGCGCCCCCGCCGAGTGCCACCGCGCCCCCCGCGCACAGCACGACCCCCGGCGCAAGCACCACGCCCGGCGCG
>JAJECZ010000167.1 GCA_022821735.1 Alphaproteobacteria bacterium
GCCCTGCTCGACCATCTGATCGAGCAGGCCGGCAATCCGGGGCTGATGACCGCAGACCTCAAGGACACCCTGGTCGCTCATGCCGCAGGCAACCCCAGGGCGCTCACCGTCATGGGCGACATGCTGCTCGCCGCCGGCGCCGAGAAGGACCGCGAGGTTCTCGACGAGAAGCTCTTCATGGAGATCCTGGGCGAGCCCGCCAAGCCCAAGAGGGCACGGCGGTGAAGGGCTTCCCGACACGGGCGCCGATGGAGCTCGAGGATCGCCCCCGGGCACAGCAGTGGATGGTGGACACGCTGTGGTCCGAGCAGGCCGTGGGTATCGTCGGCGGCGAGCCAAAGTGCGGCAAATCCCTGCTCGCGCTCGATCTCGCCGTCGCCGTCGCCACCGGCGTCCCATGCCTGCGCCACTACCGCTCAGCGGGAAGCGGCACCGTGCTGCTGTTCGCCGCCGAGGACGCCGGCCACAGGGTGCGCAAACGACTGCAGGGGATCGCCCACGCCGCCGCCACCCCCTTCGACGAGCTCGACATCGCCGTCATCGACGTGCCCACCCTGCGTCTCGACCAGCGTAGCGATCGCCAGCGCCTGCAGGAAACGGTGGAGCGCATCGAACCGCGCCTCCTGATCCTCGACCCCCTGGTCCGCCTGCACAGCGTCGACGAGAACGCCGCTGGCGAGGTCGCCCCCATCCTCGGCTTCCTGCGCGAGCTGCAGCGCCGCTTCGAGACCGCCGTCCTCCTCGTCCATCACGCACGAAAGAGCGGCGGCAGCCGCCCGGGCCAGGCCCTGCGTGGCAGCAGCGAGCTGCATGCGTGGGGCGATTCGAATCTGTACCTGCGCCGGCGTGACAGGAAGATCGTCATGACCGTCGAGCATCGCGACGCCCAGGGCCTCAGCGACATCGAGCTGGAGCTCGTCGATGACGGATATGGACCGGCCTTCCGGCTGCACCGGAAAGCGGCCGACGAAGACAGGCCGGAGACCGCCACCGTCGAGCAGCGCATCGTCAGGGCGATCGCACAGGCCGAAAAGCCGCTCTCAAAAGCCCAGATCCGCTCACGCGCCGCTGCCCGCAACGCAAGCGTCGTTGCCGCCATCGAGAGGCTCACCCAGGAGGGGCGCATCGAGCGGGCGCCCAAGGGCCGCTACCGCCTCGCAGCCGCCGAGGCGGACCGGGAGCCGCAGCCCCCTGCCGCCACCAACGGAAGCGCAGGACGAGGCGTTCCCGTTCCCGTTCCCCGGAACCCTTAAGCGTTGCAGGGTACGGGAACGGGAACGCCGCGAGCCTTCCTTCCAAGTAGACCTTCGCCGGGACAATGAGCGGCGGCGATCCCCTGGCCGCCTGCCGCAACCTCCCCCTCGACCGGGTCGCCGCCGCCCTCGGCTACCGAAAAGACCCAGCCGACCGGGCGCGCTTCAGGCGCGAGGGCTCAACCATCAGCATCAACGGCGAGAAGTTCTTCGATCACCTGCGCGGCACGGGAGGGGGTGGCGCCATCGATCTCGTCATCCATGCGACGGGGTGCCGATTCCCGGACGCCCTCCGCTTCCTCGCGGGCCATGAGGGACGGGGGGAGGCCACCGCGCTCCAGCCCGCCCCGCGCCGCCTGCGGCTGCCATGGCCCAGTCCTCGCGCATGGCCCAGGGTCCGCGACGCTCTTATCCGTCAGCGCGCCCTCCGCGCCGACGTGCTCGAAGCCTGCCACAGCCGAGGCCTCCTCTACGCCGATGACAGGCTCAACGCCGTCTTCATCTGCCGAAACGCCAACCGGCAACCCACCGGCGCCGAGATCCTCGGCACCGCGCCGCAGCCCGGCGGAAAGCGGTTCAGGGGCATGGCGCCCGGATCGCGCAAGGCGCGCGGCGGCTTCTGGCTCCCCTGCGACCGAAACCGGCCCGCTCTGGTCATCCTCACCGAGAGCGCCGTCGACGCCATCTCCGTGCGAAGCCTGCGCATCCACGGAACCCGAGAGCACGGCGCCGTCGTCGCCTCAACCGCCGGCATCGCCTCCTCGGTCCCGCCCTGGATCGAGGAGTGGAAGCCCCGCCGCATCGTCTGTGCCTACGACGCCGACAGCGCCGGTGACGGCGGTGCTGACCGCCTCACCGTCGACGATCCGAGAGTGATCAGGATGCGCCCGTGTGGCGCCAAGGACTGGAATGAGATGTTGATGCGGGCTCGATGAAAACCCGGCCTCTCACCGCTCCGCTGCATCATCCGAGCGCAGCGTCTCGACCATCGAATAATCCCAAAACCCCACCATCAATTACCGGGAGCGCGCTCACCAGCTGCCGTCGTCTTCGGTGATCGCGATGTCGAGCGCCATATGGTCCGTGACCCTCAACGTCCCGCCCAGGCCCAGCAGGACCGCCGCGTCGGAGAGCGGCGCCACAGCGGAGGCGCCGTAGGGCGAGGAGTGAACGTCGATCTGCGCCTTGAGGTGAACCTCTTCCAGCGCCCGCCAGGTCACGCCGAAGCGACCGAAGACGATCAACCGGCCGCCGATCGCCGAAAGGCTCTCCGGCGCCTCGCCCACGAGAACGCCCAGCGTCGCGGCATAGAGCCAGTTGCGGGAACCGGCAGAGCCCGCAAATGCGCCCGAGGTCTCCGCCCAGGCCGATGCCGAATAT
>JAJECZ010000472.1 GCA_022821735.1 Alphaproteobacteria bacterium
CGTCTTCACGCCCATGAAGACGAGCGCCACGGCAAAGACCAGCACCACTATGACGAACACCGAAAAGGGCGCTAGTCCCGGGAAGGAATCGATCATATCGCCAGACTCTCCAGTGGACCTGCCGGCACTTTGCGCAACCGCGGGCACAATAATCGAACGCGATCGGGTAGAACAGGCCCAACCGCTGCATAAGCCGCTTCACAGCCGCATTTTTTCCTTTGCGCTGCGGATCGCTTCCCAGATGCGGAACGGCGTCGCCGCGCCCTCGAAGCTCCGCACGCCGAGCGGTGTCAGTGCATCGAGAATGGCGTTGGTGACGGCGGGATAACCGGCGACGGCGCCGGCCTCCCCGCAGCCCTTTACGCCCAGCGGATTGGTCGTGCACCGCGTCGGCGTAAACGCGATGTCGAAAGGCGGCAGGTCGTCGGCGCGCGGCATGGCGTAGTCCATGAAGGAGCCCGTTAGCGGCTGGCCCGTTTCCGGTTCGAACGCCGCCTCTTCCAGCAGGGCCTGCCCAACGCCCTGCGCGATGGCGCCATGCACCTGGCCGGCGACGATGGCATCGTCGATATGCTCACCGTAATCGTCGAAGGCCGCATAGCGGACCAGGCGCACGGTCCCCGTCTCCGGGTCGATTTCGACTTCCGCCAGATGGGTGCCGTTCGGGAAGGTCATCCATTCCCGCGCCCAGTGGTAATAAGTGTCGAGCGCACCGTCTCCGGCGAGTTCGAACAGACCGACCGCCCGGTCCGTGCCAGCGACACGGAACGTGCCCGCCTCGTATTCGATGTCCGTTTCCGCCGCCTCCAGCCGGTCCGCCGCCAGCGCCCGCCCCTTCTCTATGACGATCTCGCTCGCACGGAAAATCGCCGTGCCGGCCATGTAGGTCGCGCGCGAGGAGCCGTGGCCGCCTCCCATGGCGATCTCGTCCGTGTCGCCCTGGACGAGCCGGATGCCGCCGCTCGGCAGGTCGAGGCAGCGGGCCGCGATTTCGGGGAAGGTGGTTTCGTGCCCCTGGCCGATATGCTGCGTGCCGGTCACGAGGTCGATGCGGCCGTCCTCGTGGAAGCGCAGTTCGACATTCTCCTCCGGGAAGCCGCCGGTGGCCTTGATGTGGCAGGCGAAGCCGAGCCCGCGCAACAGGCCGGCCGCCTCGCTCCCGCGCCGGCGCTCCGCAAAGCCTTCGGCAGAACGCTCGGCAAGCGCAAAGCCCTCCCGGAAGGCGCCGCTGTCCACCGTGAAGCCAAGCGCATTGGTCATCGGCAGGCGCGACGCGAGGTTCCGCCGGCGCAGCTCCTCGCGCGCAATGCCGGTCTCATCGGCAGCCTTGTCGATCAGGCGTTCGAGGATGTTCACCATTTCGGCGAAGCCCGGCCCGCGCGTCACGCCCTCGGGCGGCGTATTGGTGAGCACGGCGCGGATATGCAGCGCGACTGCCGGAATGGCATAGACCGTGCCGGCCAGATGGACGAATTGCCCCGTCTGCACCCCGCCCGCGACATTGCCGAGCCAGGCGCCGACATTGGCCGTGCTCGATATGCTGAGCGCGAGGAAGCGTCCTTCCCCGTCCAGGGCGAGTTCGGCCTCGGCGCGCTGCCCGCGGGACTGGTGGTCAGTCAGAAAGACCTCGGAGCGCGTCGCCGTCCAGCGCACCGGCCGGCCCAGCCGGCGCGCGGCCCAGAGCAGCAGCGGGTACTCGGGATAAGCGAAATTCTTGACGCCGAACCCGCCGCCGACGTCCTCCGCGACGAAGCGCACCCGTCCCGATTCGACGCCCAGGCTCGCGGCTACATGGTCGCGATTGACGTGCAGGTTCTGGCTCGAGAGCCTGAGCGTATAGCGCCCGTCGGCCGGATCGTAGAATGCGCAGGCGCCGCGCGGCTCCATGGGGTTGATGACCACGCGGTGGTTCAGGAGGGCGATCCCGACCCTGTGGGCCGCGTGCGAAAAGGCCTCCTCGACGGCGGCCGCGTCTCCGGTCCGCCAGTCGATGCAGGTCCGCTCCGGCTCCAGGTCCAGCGCCTCATAGACGACCTGCACCCGGTCCGCCGCATCCAGCGCCTCCTCCGGCGTGCCCCCGGTCACGAACGCGACCGGCTGGCCCGCATAGCTCGCGACGTCCCGCGCCAGCAGGGGCTGCGGCTCCCAGTCGAAGGATTCGCCCGTCTGCATGTTCGCGGGCTGGTAGGGCCTGAGGCCCTCAAGCTCCGGAATGTCCGCGACCGTGAAGACCCCGACCCCGTTGCCTTCGACCGCCCGGATCCGGGCATGGGCATGCGGACTGCGCAGGAACGCGGCCCAATGCGCTCCCGGAACCTCGATGTCGTCCAGATAGCGGCCCCGTCCGGTGATGAACCGGGCATCCTCGCGCCTGCCTGCCACGTTTCCCGCTCCCGCTTTCGGTCTATAGTAGCGGCGTTGCGAGGAGAGAGTCTCATGGCCGAACTCTGGGAGCTGTCTGCGGAGGAGGCGGTTCGCCGGCTGACGGCGGGCGAGGTGTCGCCGCTGGAGCTTGTGGACGCGTCTATAGCCCGCATCGAGGCCGTGGACGGGGCGGTGAACGCGCTGCCGCTGCACCGTTTCGAGCGGGCCCGCGATGACGCGAGGCGGCTTCAGGACATCCCGCCCGGCGACCGGGGGCTGCTTGCCGGCCTGCCGATCGCCATCAAGGACCTGATCGACGTCGAGGGCATGCGCACGACCTACGGCTGCCCGCTCTACGCCGACAATGTCGCGGCCAATTCCGACCCGCTGGTGACCCGGCTGGAGGCGCGCGGCGGCATCGTCGTGGCCAAGTCGAGCTCGCCGGAAATGGGCATGATGCCCGTGACCACGAACCGGGTCTTCGGCCACACGCGCAACCCCTGGAATCTCGAAACCACGCCTGGCGGCTCGTCGGGCGGCGCCTCGGCGGCGCTGGCGGCGGGCGAAGTGCCGCTCGCGCACGGCTCCGACATCGGCGGCAGCCTGCGCATACCAGCCGCCTTTGCAGGCGTCTGCGGCCTGCGCCCGAGCCCCGGACGAGTACCGCGCACACATTCCCACCGCTGCTACAACCCGATGTCGGTACAGGGCCCGATGGCGCGCTCGGTGGGCGACATTGCGCTGTTCCTGGACGCCATGGCCGGCCACTTGGCGAGCGACCCGCTCAGCCTGCCCGACCCGGCCTTCCCGTTCCGGTCCGCGGGCGAGCCGCCGGCCCGGATCGGCTATGTCGCGGACATCGGGCTCGGCGGCGTCGAGCCGGAGGTTGCCGCTGTCGTCGAGGCGGCGCTTGCGAAGCTCGACATTCCGGTCGAGCCGGTCTCGCTCGATTTCGGCGACATGTCCCGGCAGTTCTCCGTGATGATCGGCCACAACACGCTGATCGAGCGCGCCGACTTCATCGCCGAGAACCGCGAGAAGCTGGAGCGCGTGCTGGGGCTGCTGCTCGACTATGCAAACACGCTCACGGCCGAGGACTTCATCTGGGCCGAGCGCGAGCGCGCGGCCGTGTTCCAGCGCCTGTCCGCCGCCTTCGAACAGGTCGATGTCATCGTCATGCCAACGGTCTGCTGCACGGCCTTTTCGGTCGAGGAGCGCGGCGCCCGGGTGGACGAATGGTCCGAGGCGCCGCCGCCCTGGTTCCAGCAATGCTGGGGCACGGTGCTGACGTCATGCCCGATCCTGGCGATCCCGGCCGGCCTTGCTCCGAACGGCATGCCGGTCGGCCTCCAGATCGTCGCCCCGGTCAGGCGCGAAGACATGGCGATCGCCGCGGGCCGCATGATCGAGGAGGCGGTCGGTTCCCTGCCGGCGATCGACCCACGGCCGGCCTCCTGACCCCCTGACCTCAAGCGGAGACCCCTTCATGGCCGGAAAGATCGACGCCCGCCTCGCCGAACTCTGCATAGAGCTGCCGGAGGCGCCCGCGCCCGCCGCCAACTACGTGCCCTGGGTCAGGAGCGGCAGCCTGCTGTTCGTGGCGGGGCAGGTTTCGGGCAACAACCAAGGCGTCCACAAGGGCCGCCTCGGAGACGATCTCGGCCTCGACGAGGGCGTGGCCGCGGCGCGGGCCTGCGCGCTCAACCTCATCGCGCAGGCGAAGGCAGGCTGCGGGGGCGACCTCGACCGCGTGGCGCGGGTCGTCAAGCTCGGCGGCTTCGTCTCCAGCACGCCGGACTTCGTCCAGCATCCCCAGGTCGTGAACGGCGCTTCCGACCTCATCGTCGAGATATTCGGCGACAAGGGCCGTCATGCCCGCTTCGCCGTCGGCGCGCCGGCGCTGCCGATGGGCTTTGCGGTCGAGGTCGATGCCGTGTTCGAGATCGACTGACCGCCCGTGCCCGACGGCAAGGAACCGGTCTCCGTTCGTATCGCGTCGGGCATCGACGCCGTCTCCGCCGAGGATTGGGACGCCTGCGCCGGAGACGGCAACCCCTTCGTCTCGCACGCTTTCCTGAAGGCGCTCGAGGACGGCGGCGCCGTCGGGGCCGATACCGGATGGCTGCCGCAGCATCTCGTCGTCGAGGACGACGGGGGCCGGGTCTCCGGCGTTGCGCCCCTCTATGTGCGCGGCGACAGCTACGGCGAGTATGTCTTCGACCATGGCTGGGCGCATGC
>JAJECZ010000013.1 GCA_022821735.1 Alphaproteobacteria bacterium
GAGATCGCGATCGGCAGCGCGAACAGCCCCTCGCCGGGCGCCACGACATAGACGCGCGCCGCGAAATCGTCGCCGGCCTTGACGCGCTCGTCGGGAACCCGGAGCGGCGCCTCGATGCGCCAGCGCCACTCCAGCACCGGGCGCGCCGCAAGGTCGATCTCCCGTTCGAGATAGAAGCTGGACGCGGCGCTGTCGCTTTCCGCTTCCAGCACCCGGGTCCCGCCGGCCTCGACGATCCGGTAGCGGGTCTCGCCCTCGAAATCGCGGACCTGCCAGCCTTCCGTGTCGCCGGCCGAAAAGCGGCCCAGCACGAGCGGCTCCGCACGGAGCGGCAGGGCGGCGAGCAGCGCGGCGGCGGCGAGCGCGAGGCGGACGGTCATCGCGCCTCAATATCGCAGCCCGCGCCCGTCGTCACCCGGCTGCGGCAAAGCGGGCCGGGGAGCGTAGGAGTCCTTCCGCCCCGGGGTATTTCCCTTTAGCATCGGGCCGACCCTGTGCCGGAGGTGCCGCGCCCCATGTTCGAGATCGAGATCGTTCCCGCGCTGTCGGACAATTACGTCTATATCGCCCACGATGCCGCGGCCGGGGCTACCGCCGTGGTGGACCCCGCCGAGGCCCCTCCGGTGATCGCCGCGCTGGAGCGGCGGGGGCTGCAGCTCACCCATATCCTCAACACCCACCACCATTTCGACCATATCGGCGGCAATGCCGAGTTGGTGGAGCGCTACGGCGCGCCGGTGATCGGCCCGCGGGCGGATGCGGCGCGAATTCCGGGCCTCGATGTTGAGGTCGGCGAGGGCGACAGCTACACGGTCGGCACGCAGACCGCGCGGGTCTTCGACGTGCCGGGCCATACCAGCGGCCATATCGCCTTCTGGTTCGAGGAAAGCCGCGCGCTCTTCTGCGGCGACACGCTGTTCGCGCTCGGCTGCGGGCGGATGTTCGAGGGCACGCCGGAGCAGTTCTGGTCCTCGCTCGGCAAGCTGCGCGCGCTCCCGGACGATACCCGCGTCTATTGCGGGCACGAATACACCCAGTCGAATGCCCGCTTCGCCATTTCGGTGGACCCGGACAACGAGGCGCTCCAGGCGGTCTGCCGGCGCGTCGACGAGCTTCGCTCGCGCGGCGAACGCACCATCCCTTCCGAGCTCGGCGAGGAGAAGCTCGCCAACCCCTTCCTGCGCGCGGACGATCCCGCCATGCAGCGCCTGGTCGGCATGGAAGGCGGAGCGCCCGAGGCCGTCTTCGCCGAAATCCGCCGGCGCAAGGACAACTTCTAGCCGGCCGCGGCTCCTTGTCCGGCGCTGAACCCGTGCTGTTCGACGCGGTGCTGACGCCGCACCGCTCGCTTTCGCCCGCCGGTTTCCGGCTCCTGATCGGGGCGCTCTCGGCGATCGGCCTGGCGGCCGGCGTCGCGTTCCTGGCCCTCGGCGCCTGGCCGGTGCTCGGATTCTTCGGCCTCGACATCGCGCTGCTCGCCTGGTGCTTCCACGTGAACTACCGCCAGGGCCGACAGCGCGAGCGTCTCCGGCTCACTCCCGACGCCCTCACCGTCGAGCGCATGAGCCCGGCCGGCGCGGTCGAGCAGGTGCGCCTGCCGCCCTGGTGGCTCCGGGTCGAGATCGACGAGAGCGGCGAGCGGCCGGGTCCGCTGACGCTCGCCACCCACGGCCGGCGCGAGACCGTGGGCGCGTTCCTGGCGCCCTGGGAGCGGGTCGAGGTTGCAGAAGCGCTCCGCCGGGCGCTCGCCCCGCTCCGCGCCGGATGATCGCCGCAGTAGCACCCGACCGTCACCCAGCCGAGGCCCGATGACCGATCCCGGACCGATCCCGCCGCGCTTCGAGCGCTTCGAAGGCGCGGAAGGGCTTTCGCTCGCCGCCGACATACTGGGCGACGACGACCGGCCGACCGTGCTGCTCGCGCATGGCGGCGGGCAGACCCGCCATGCCTGGGGCGGAGCCGCGCTGGCGCTGGCGCTGCGCGGCTGGCGGGCTGTCAGCCTCGACCAGCGCGGCCACGGCGACAGCGACCGCTCGCCCGACGGGCGCTACCTGATCGGGCATTTCGGGGCGGACCTGCGCGCCGTCGCCCGGCAACTCGACCGTCCGGTCGCGGTCGGCGCCTCGCTCGGCGGCATCGCTTCGCTCATCGCCGAGGGGGAATCGCCGGAGCCGGTGCTGCGCGCCGTCGTGCTGGTGGACATCACGCCCCGCGTGCGGCCGGAGGGGGCAGCCCGCGTCGTGGAGTTCATGAAGGCCCATGTGGAGACGGGTTTCGGTTCGCTGGAGGAGGCGGCCGATGCGGTTGCCGCTTATCTGCCGAACCGCCGCCGCCCGCGCGACCTCTCGGGGCTGCGGAAGAACTTGCGCGAGGGCGCGGACGGGCGCTGGTACTGGCACTGGGACCCCGCCTTCGTCACGGACGTGCGCGACCGGCAGGAGGACCGCGACCCGGAGCGGCTGGAAGCCTGCGCGCGCGTGCTGGCCCGCCGGCGCACCCCCACCCTGCTGGTGCGCGGCGGCAGCAGCGACCTGGTGACCGAGACCGAGGCGCGCGCTTTCCTCGACCTCGTGCCCCATGCCCGTTTCGTCGATGTCTCGGGCGCGGGCCACATGGTCGCCGGAGATCGCAACGACGCCTTCAACACCGCCGTCATCCGCTTCCTGCGCGATTTGCCCTGAGACGGCGAACGGGGTTGAATGCGCCCCGCCGCCTGCGGCAGCCACCCCCGGAGAGACGCCCATGCCGGATACCCCCGCCGACCGCACCAATTTCGACCTCGCCGCCGCGCTGGAGGACGCCGAGGCCCGCTTCGCCGATGCCAACCCCACCAGCGCCGGCCTCTATGAGCAGGCCTGCCGCGCCATGCCGGGCGGC
>JAJECZ010000408.1 GCA_022821735.1 Alphaproteobacteria bacterium
GCAGCGCTCGCCTGATGTGCCGCGCGGGACGCCGGCCCGCCCCGTGGAGGCGGCCGCGGTGGTCGGCGCCGGAACCATGGGCGGCGGGATCGCCATGACCTGCGCCGATGCCGGCCTGCCGGTGAAGATCATGGACAAGGACCCGGAGACGCTCGCGCGGGGCATGGAGCGAATCGGGAAGACCTACGCGGCAAGCGTCGCCCGGGGGTCGCTGGACGAGGCCGCCATGGCGGCGCGTCTGGCCCTGATCGAACCGGTTGAAACCTACGGTGCGATTGCGGATGCCGATGTCGTGATCGAGGCGGTGTTCGAGGAGATCGGCGTCAAGCGGGACGTCTTCCAGGCCCTGGACGCGGCGATGAAGCCGGGCGCGCTGCTGCTCTCGAACACCTCCGCGCTGGATGTCGACGAGATCGCAGCCGCGACCGGGCGGCCGGAGGATGTGGCCGGCGCGCATTTCTTCAGCCCGGCCAATGTCATGAAGCTGCTGGAGATCGTGCGCGGCGAGCGGACCTCCGAGGAGGTTCTGGCCTCCGTCCAGGCGCTGGCGAAGCGGCTCGCCAAGGTGGGCGTCGTCTGCGGCAATTGCGACGGCTTCGTCGCCAACCGGTCGCGCGCGCCGTTCAACACCGAGATGGTCATCCTGCTGGAAGAAGGGGCGCTGCCGGAGCAGGTGGACGGGGCGATGGTCGAGTTCGGCTATCCCATGGGCCCGTTCGCGGTCGGCGACCTCGCCGGCCTCGACATCGGTTATGCCGGGCGCAAGCGCAGGGAGGCAGCCGATCCGACGGTCCGCCGGCTGCCGATTGCGGACGCCCTGGTCGAGGCGGGGCGACTCGGCATGAAGACGAGCGCCGGCTGGTACCGTTACGAGCCCGGCGACCGCACGCCGCATCCCGACCCGGAGGTGGCGGCGCTGATCCGGCGGATCGCCGGCGAATCGGGCATCGAGCAGCGGGAGTTCGACGACGAGGAGATCGTGCAACGCCTGCTTTTCTCTTCCGTCAACGAAGCCTGCCGGATCATCGAGGAGGGCATTGCCGGACGCGCCGTGGAAGTGGACACGATGTGGCTCTACGGATTCGGGTTTCCGCGTTACCGCGGGGGGCTCATGTACTGGGCCGATACCGTTGGCGTCAAAGAGGTTTACGGCCGGATTGCGGCATGGCACCAGCGTTACGGAGAACGGTGGGCGCCGGCGCCTCTCCTGCGGCGCCTCGCCGAGAGCGGCACGCCGCTGAAGGAGGCCGCCGCGAACATGTACAAGTGAATAATGTTTGCGAACCGGACATAACCCTTTATCATGATGACTGGCCGAACAAGCCGATGGGCCGCCCGCTAAATGAGACACACGGCAATCGCGAGGAAATAACATGCTGTCACGGATCACTGCTTATATTGTGGTCGGGACCGCCGCGCTTGCGCTCGGAGGATGTGCGTCGAACCTGAGTGACGCGCAGATGGCCGAGGCAACCGGGTCCGACTTCCAGATGGGGTTGATCGAGGGCTACAAGAAGCTCGCGGACATGGAAGCGGCGGAAGCGGACTGGCAGGACGCCCGTTACTTCGCAGACCGCGTGCTGGCGGTTGCCGGCGGCGCGGATGTGATGCCCGAGTCGCCCTCGGCGCGCGCTCTTCCGGCCGACGCCCAGCTGGAAGTGGAAATCGCCCAGGCGCGGCTCGAAACCATTCTGGACGACGGCGGGCGCGACAAGGCCGGCACGGCCACGGCCATGGCGCAGGTCGGCTTCGACTGCTGGCTGCAGGAGCTGGAGGAGAACTTCCAGCCCGACGATATCGCGAACTGCAAGGCGATGTTCGAGGAAGGCGCGAGCGCTGCGGAAGAGGCGCTTCGGCCGCCGCCGCCCAAGCCCGTGGACAAGGGCCCGTGGGAGATCTATTTCGCCTGGGACAGCGCGGCCATCGACGGCGCGGCCCAGCGGACGATCAACACGGCCTACACGGCGCACCGCAAGTTCAAGGGTTCGACCGTGAACATCTCCGGCCACGCCGACACGAGCGGCCCGTCCAAATACAACCAGAAGCTCTCCGAGATGCGGGCCAAGGCGGTCTATGAAGTGTTCACCCTCGACCTGCTCGTTCCCGAGGATAGCGTCTCGATGAAGGCGATGGGCGAGGATGGGCTGGCGGTCCTGACTCCGGACAACACCCGCGAGGTGTTGAACCGCCGGGTCGTGATTCATCTCTCGAAATAGGCTGGAAGCCGGGTAACCGGCAGAACGGTCACGGGGGCGCCCCGCCGGCAACGGCGGGGCGCTCGGCGTTTCAGGCCTGCAGGACCGTTCCCTCGCGGCGGAGCCGGGCGATTTCTTCGGGCGAGTAGCCGAGCAGGTCCGCTAGGCAGGCTTCCGTGTGCTCGCCGAGCAGCGGCGCGCCGGCCGGGGCGCACACCGGCGTTCCGGAAAGCGATACCGGCGAACGCACCGCCCGCACCTCGCCCAGCGCGCTGTGCGCCTGCGTGGCGACCATGCCGCGCAGTTCCATCTCCTCGGACGCGAAGGCTTCCGCCACACTTCGCACCGGTCCGCCGGGAATGCCTGCGGCCCGCATGCGCGCGATCCAACCGTCCCGCGTATCGGCTTTCAGGACGCCGTTCATGGCCGTAGTCAGCGCTTCGCGGTTCTCCATGCGCGCGGCGTTGGTGGCGAAGGCGGGGTCGTCGGCGAGACCGGGGCGGCGGAAGACCTCCCCGGCCAGGCGCCGGAACAGGCGGTCGGTCGTCACCGTGATCATCACGGGGCCGTCCGCGGCTTCGAACAGGCCCGCGGGCATGGCGACCAGGTTGGAGTTGCCGGGCCGGCCGATATCGACCCCGCCCTCCAGCCAGGCGGTCGCGGCGTGGGAGGTCATGGCGACGGCGGTGTCGAACAGCGGCACGTCGATGCGCTGGCCCCGGCCGGTGCGCCCGCGCGCGACCAGGGCCGCCAGCACCGCCTGGGCCGCATACATGCCGGCCATGATGTCCACCAGCGAGACGCCGGTGCGCATCGGCGGGCCGTCGGGTTCGCCGGTCAGCGACATGAAGCCGCTCTCGCCCTGCGCCACCGGGTCGTAGCCGGGCCTGTCCGAGAGCGCGCCGCCGCGCCCGTAGCCCGAAACCGAACAATAGACGAGGCGCGGGTTCTCCGCCGCCAGCGCCTCATATCCGAGGCCGCGCCGGTCGAGCGCACCGGTGCGGGCATTCTCCAGCAGCACGTCGGAAATGCGCGCGAGCCCGCGCACGATCCCGGCGCCCTCGGGCCTGGTGAGATCGACGGCGATGCTCTTCTTGTTGCGGTTCACCGTCAGGAAGTAGGTCGAATGGCCGTCCCGCGCGGGAGAGAGGAAGCTGCGCGTCTCGT
>JAJECZ010000530.1 GCA_022821735.1 Alphaproteobacteria bacterium
GGGCGCGAAGGAGAAGGGGCCACAATAATGTATGGTGCCCAGGGGCGGACTCGAACCACCGACACGCGGATTTTCAGTCCGCTGCTCTACCAACTGAGCTACCTGGGCAATCCGCGCGGCTTCTAGCCGCTCTGCACGGACGGGTCAAGCAAGCGGACCGGCGTTTCGGAAAGGATGCAGACATGCGAGAGATCGTGGCGGCCGGCTTGTTTGCCCTTTGGCTTCCGTTCACCGGCGCGGCGGGTCTCGACGAGTAGGGGCGGCAAGCGGCGATGATCTTCGATCCTATTCTTCCGGCGTGGCGGGCAGAAAAGCACCGCGCCGAGGGCCATTGGCGCGATCGCACCCTCCTCGACTATTTCGACGAGGCGGCGGCGCGCAATCCGGACGCCGTCGCCGTCGTGGCCCGCCGCATGGAAGACGGGGGCGAAACCGCGCTCTCCTGGCGCCAGCTCAAGCGCTTTTCGGACAGGATGGCGCTGGGCCTTCACAGGCACGGCCTGCGCAAGGGCGACGTGCTCGCTTTCCAGCTTCCGAACTGGTGGCAGTTCTACTGCCTGCACATTGCCTGCCTGCGCATCGGTGTCTGCTCCAACCCGCTGATGCCGATCTTCCGCGAGCGCGAGCTCTCGTTCATGCTCGATTTCGCGGACGCGAAGGCGCTGGTGACGCCGGGCGTCTTCCGGAGACACGACCACGCGGCGATGGCGCGGGAATTGTGCCCATCCCTTCCGAAGCTGGAGCACCTGTTCGTCATCGGCGAGAATTTCGAAACTGCGCTGCTCGACCCGCAATTGGAACAGGGAGTGGACGCCGACGCTGTGTTCGCCGCCGGGAGGCCCGACCCGGACGATGTGATCCAGCTTCTCTACACCTCCGGTACGACCGGCGAGCCCAAGGGCGTGATGCACACCTCTAATACGCTGATCGCCATGGTGATGAGCTATGTCGAACGTATCGGGCTCGGCGAGGACACGGCGATCCTGATGGGCTCGCCGCTGGCCCACCAGACGGGGTTCATGTACGGGCTGATGCTGTCGCCGGTGCTCGGCGCCAAGACCTGCTATCTCGACATCTGGGACCCCGAAGCGGCGCTTCGGCTGATCCAGGACGAGGCGGTAACCTTCACCATGGGGGCGACTCCCTTCCTGGCCGACCTCGCCAACAGCCCCGTGCTGGACCGCTACGATATTTCGAGTCTGGAGACGTTCGTCTCCGCCGGGGCGCCGATCCCGCGCGTATTGGTGGAGCAGGCAAGCGAGCGCCTCGGCTGCTTCGTCCATTCCGGCTGGGGCATGACCGAGAACGGCTTCGGCTCGGGCACGCGGAAATCCGACCCGCCGGAGCGCGTATTCGGCACGGACGGCTGCGCCGTTTCATGCCTTGAGGTGCGTGTTGTCGGCGAGGATGGAACGCCGGCGCCCGACGAAGAAGAGGGGCGCTTGCAGGTGCGGGGCGCCGGCCAGTTCGTGGGCTATCTGAAGCGCCCGGAGCGCTACGACACGGACGAGCAGGGGTGGTTCGAGACCGGGGACAACGCCCGGATGGATGCCGACGGCTATATCAGGATATCGGGCCGGTCCAAGGACATCATCATCCGCGGCGGCGAGAACATTCCCGTGGTCGAGGTGGAGGAACTGCTTTACCGCCATCCGGGCGTGGCGGACTGCGCCATCGTCGCCATGCCGGACGAACGCCTGGGCGAGCGCGCCTGCGCCTTCGTGACGCTCCGCCCGGACGCCGAGACGCTGACTTTCGACGCGATGTGCGGCTTCCTGCTGGAGCGCCGGCTGGCGAAGCCTTACCTGCCGGAGCGTCTGGAATTGATCGACGCCATGCCGCGCACCGCTTCCGGGAAAATCCAGAAATTCCGCCTGCGCGAACTTGCGGCCGACCTCAGGCCAATGCGGGGATGAGTGCGCCGAAATTATCCAGGAAGGGCAGAGCCTTTTCCGTATAGCGTGGCGCGACCAGCACGGCGCGCTCGATACGCGGATTTTCCGCAAGCTGGCGGAGTGCGTCTTCATTGGCGCCGTTGAAGGCGAATACCGAGACGGAAATGGATTCGGGATCGCGGCCCGCTTCCTCGGCCAGGCGGTTGAGTTCGGCGACGGCGGCGGGGAAATCGTCCAGCAGCACATCGATGGGCATCCAGCCGTCGCAGTAGCGCACCGTCCGCTTCCGCCCGAGCGGCGTGGCGCCGCCATAGATGATGGGCGGATGCGGGCGCTGGACCGGCTTCGGATAGGAGACGATGCGGTCGAAGCGGACAAACTCGCCCTCGTAGCTTGCTTCTTCCTCCGTCCAGATCGCCTTCATGGCCTCGATGCGCTCCCGCAGCACCTGCCAGCGCCGCGTGAAGTCGGTGCCGTGATTGGCCATCTCCTCTGCGTTCCAGCCGCCGCCGATGCCGAGCAGCAGGCGGCCGTTCGAGAGGTAGTCGAGCGTCGCCGCTGCCTTGGCCAGCACGATCGGGTCGTGCTCGATCACGAGGCACACGGCCGTGCCCAGCTTGATGGTCGACGTGGCACCCGCCGCCGCCATGAGCGACACGAAGGGGTCCGCCATGTGGTAGTAGGGCTTCGGCAGCGGATCGCCGCCCGGATAGGGCGTATCGCGGCTTGCCGGAATGTGCGTGTGCTCGCCGACCCAGAAGGACTCGAAGCCCCGCTCTTCTGCTGCCCTTGCCAGGTCGTCGGGCCGGGTCCCGTATTCGGTGTTGTAGCTGAAAATGCCGAGCTTCATCGCCGCCCCCCTTCGCAGAACCCGGGAAGCCTAAAGCGATTCCGGCGCGGGGAAAGACCCTCCGGCCGGGGTCGTCCGGGACGCTCAGCCGGCAGACGGGCATGTCCTTCCGCTGAGCGGGCAGGCGGGATAGGGTTGCGGAACCGATTATCGAAGCAGAAGGCGGGCACTTCATGCCGGAACTGGCGCAGCGCTTATGGGAGGCCCGTTGCAGCGGAAAACTGGTCGAGGCCGCCGCGCGGCGGGAGCTCGGCGACCTGGAAGAAGCCTATCGTGTCCAGGATGAGGCGGTGCAGGCGTCCGGCCATGCGCGCACCGGCTGGAAGGTCGGATCGACCAGCGCCGAAGCCCGGCGGAAGCTGGGCACCGACCGTCCCGGCGCCGGCGCGCTGCTCGAACCCTTTTGCTTCGAGGACGGCGCGGAAGTACCGGTATTCGCTGCGCATGCGCCGGCTGTGGAAGGCGAGTTCGTCTTCGTCATGGGCGAAGGCCTGCCGCCGCGCGAGATGCCGTTCGAACACGCCGAGGTTCTGGCCGCGGTCATGGGCGTCGCCGGCGGCGTCGAAGTCGTCGGCTCACGCTTCGAGGGCGGGCTCGCCGGGCTCGGCCGGGAGGGCGTCACGGCCGATTTCGGCGCCAATATCGCTTTCGTCCAGGGAGAGGTGCGGCCCGACTGGCGGGACCGGGACCTGCGCGACGCCGGCGTGGTGCTCTCGGTGGATGGAGAAGCGCTGGCGCACGGCACCGGAGCGCTGGCGCTGGGCGACCCGGCGCTAGTGCTGCTCTGGCTCGCCAACCATCTGCGCGAGCGCGGAGACGGGCTGCGCGCCGGGGACCGCGTCACGACCGGAACCTGTACCGGCGTCGCCGCGATCCGGCCCGGCACCCGCGTCCTGGCGGACTTCGGCCCGCTCGGCCGGGTCGGTTTCACCGCTGTTCCGGCTTAGGGGCCCGAGACCGGGCTACGGGGCTATTGCGATTGATTTTGACACGGGTTCCGTGTAAGACGGGATCCGTGTCACTGGAGGCCCGGAGATGAACCTCACGATCTCTGTAGACGATGACATTCTCGAACACGCCAGGATCAGGGCGATTCGGGAAAGGACATCCGTGAATGCAGTCGTGCGGGAGTATCTGCACGCCTACGCAGGCGTCGACCGCCAACGAGCCGAAGCCTGCGACTCGCTGTTGGCCCTGTCGCAAGCGAGCGGCTCCCGG